>CADCUW010000442.1 GCA_902805985.1 uncultured Rubrobacteraceae bacterium | reverse complement strand
CCGGCGAGGTGCTGCGACCCGCCCCCGAAGGAGAGCGTCGCCGTCAGGCGCGTCAAAGGCCCCGGCCGCCGGCGACCTTCGGCGTAGGCCTCGAAGGCCTTCGCCAGCTCGGCCCGCTGGTCTTCGGGCGGGCCTTCGAGGACGACGTCCCCGCTGAGACGGTAGAATTGTCTGAGCCATTCTACCTCGGCACGGGTCGCCTCGTCGGCCCCAACCAGACGTTCCTCGACGGCGAGGGCCTCCTTATTGGGGAGGCGTCCCTCGGCCCAATCCGCGAGGGTCTCGAAATCTATTCGCTCCCGGCTCACCGTTGTGTACCTCCCGTACAGGATCCCCCCCGCCTCCGTGTCGCCGTACCCGTCGTCAAAAGAATGCGACGAGGGAAGCGAAAAAATACACGGGCGACAGAGAGAACATCCGGGGGCGCGTCAACGGTCCCCCAGGGCCGCCCTGAGGCGCCGCAGGCAGCGGGCGCGGGTGGGGCCGATGCTCCCGACGGGCATGCCGAGGCGCCCGGAGATCTCGGCGTACGTGGGCTCCGAGGCGTCGAGGTAGAGGGCCGTGAGCAGCCCGCGGCAGGGCTCGCCCATCTTCGCGAGGCCCCCGTCGAGCCAGTCGATGGTCTCCCACCGCTCCGAGGGCTTCTCGCTCCCGAGCAGCCAGGGGGTGTCTGCCAGGTCGTCCTCGCGGCCCGGGCCCTCGCGGCGGCCCTTCTCCATCAGACGCCAGGTGTGGCGGCGGGCGACGGTGGCGAGCCAGGCCTTCACGTTGCTCTCCTCGGTGAGGGAATCTAGGGATTGGATCAGGATGGTGAACGTGAGTTGGGAGACGTCGGCGGCGTCGGCGGGCGAGAGACCGTAGGAGCGCGGAATGGAGAATACGAGCCGCTCGTATTTTCTGACTAGCCGGTCCCACGCCCGCGCCTGTCCCTTCTTGCAGCCCCGGATAAGCTCTGCGTCAGCCCCCCTCACGCCGCCCATAATAGTGTACGAACGCCCCGACTACCGGCGACCCGCGCCGGCCGGCATCCTGGCTCCGGTAGTGGATGGCGGCGCCTCCCGAGGAAGACCACATTAGAGGCTTCTAACGACGGCTTAACGGGCCTCTAACGCGCCGGGCTTACCATGCACGTCAGAGAGAAGACAGCCCGTCCGACCCGAGGCCCCGACGGAAGGACCTGACCAGAAGAGAGGTGAGCGTTGCGTCCGTTCCACGCGAGGCCAGGCGTCCCGGCGCTCGCCGTCGTACTCGCATCCCTCTCTCCATCCTTCGGCTGCGCTTCGCAGGGCCCTGCGGCGCAGGACGATATGTCCCCCAGGTTGGAGGGCCAGCGGCTCGCGGGAGCGGCCCCGCGAGAGGAGACCACGGGGGAAGGTTCGGGGGGTAGGACGCTCTCGGCCTCCATCCCGGCACGAGACGCGCGGGGCGAGCCCGTTCCGGGACTCCCGCGCCCCCCGGCTCGGTGCGGGCCGGCTACCCGGAGAGGGAGGCGAGCGGGCTGGTGCTCGTCCGGGTGTCGTACCTGACCAGGGAGGGGGCGGACGCGGTGCGGGGGTTCTACCGCGGCGTGTTCGGCGCGCAGGGATGGTAGGTCGCGAACGTCGAGTACTCGGGCGACGGCTGGCACTACCTGATCCTACGCGGGGATCTCGAGGCGGAGGTGGAGGTACTGCCGCGCGGCGGCGGTTCGGAGGTGAAGGTCGATCTCAGCGGTCCGGCCGGTGGCGCTCAGGAGTCTTGGGCCTCGGCGGGCGGTTCGAAACGGTAGCCCGCGCCGCGGACCGTCTGGATCACGGACGGCTCGCCGTGCTTGTCGAGCTTGCTGCGCAGGTACCGGACGTAGACGTCGACCACGTTCGAGCCGGGATCAAAGGAGTAGTCCCAGACGGCCGAGAGGATCTGCTGCCGGCTCACGACCTGTCCCGGGTGGCGCATGAAGTACTCCAGCAGGGCGAACTCGCGGCTGGAGAGCTCGACCTGCTTCTCCCCCCTCTTGACCCGGCGGGAGCGGAGGTCCACGTTCAGGTCCCCGAAAACCATCCTGGAGGACCAGGGCTGGTCCGAGCGGCGGGTGAGCGCGCGCACCCGGGCCAGGAGTTCTTCGAGGTCGAAGGGCTTCGTGAGGTAGTCGTCGGCCCCGGAATCCAGGGCGTCCACCTTGTGGTGAACCTCGTCGCGGGCGGTGAGCATCAGCACGGGGAGGCCGGGACGGCGCAGGCGGATGCGCTGGAGGGCCTGCTGGCCGTCGAGGCGGGGCAGCATGACGTCGAGGAGGACCATCTCGACGGACTCCTCGGCGGCCAGGCGCACCCCTTCCTCGCCATCCCCGGCCGTCATGGTGGTGTGGCCGTGGGCGGCCAGACCGCGCTCCAGGAACCGCACGATGGCGCGGTCGTCTTCCACGATCAGTATCAGCATATCGGCCGCAAGTATAATGCAGGAGCGCCGTGAGCCGCGGGTGGGCGCCGGAGAGTTCTCTGGGAGCTGGGGTTGTTTTGGGTTGGATCAGGAGCGTTCGCGCAGAGCCGTGGCGGGTGACCCTGGTGGCCGTGGGCGGCCTGCTGGTCGCGATCATCATCGCCGGCCTCATCGGCTTCTGGCAGACGCGCAACATCGAGCAGGTCGCCGCCGAGGCCCTGGGATACGTGGAGCTCGAGGATGAGGGCGACGACATCCGCGCGGCGATCCTGGACGTCCGCCACTACCACCGGAACGTGTACTTCAACAGCCTGAACACCGGCCGCATGACGCGGCAGGGCATCGACGATTACGAGACAGCCCGGACGAGGCTGTACGAGGAGATAGACGAGCTCGACGGCGTTGGTCCTTACGACACTTCCGCCCCGCAGCCGGAGGATTTCCGGCGCTGGGCGGACGAATACTTCTCGGGTTTCGGGCCTCTCGTGCAGCCGGCGGTGGAGGACAGGGAAGCCTTTGATAAGGCCAGCGACCGGGGGCTCGAACAGATCGAGCAGATGGAGCTTGAGGCGGAGAAGCTGGACGGCCTGGGCGAGACCCTGACGGACGACTCGCTGCAGCGGGTGGATCGGGCCGCGCAGACCTCCGAGCTCGTGCTGCTCGGCGCCGTCGTCGGCCTGCTGCTCGCCGGTGCCGCTCTGGCCTACGCGGCTGTGCGTGTCGTAAATGAGCTAAAACGCCTCTACGCGGGCCAGCAGGAGACGGCCGAGAAGCTGGCCGAGATCTCCCGCCAGAAGACGGACTTTCTGGCCGACGTCTCCCACGAGCTGCGCACGCCGCTCACCGTGCTGCGCGGCAACGCCCAGGTCGGCCTGGCCCTCGGCGCCGAGGGCGAGCAGAGGTACCTTTTGGAGGACGTTGTCGAGGAGTCCAGGCGGATGTCGCGCATGGTCGAGGAGCTTCTCTTCCTCGCCCGCTCGGACTCCTCGCCACCCTCGCTGGAGCCGGAGACCGTCTCCGTGCCCCCCCTGATGAGCGAGCTGGCGGGGCGGGCCACGGTGCTCGCCCGGGAGCGCGGCGCCACGCTGGCGACGGACATGCGGGCCGACGGCACGCTACGGGCGGACCCGACCCGCCTGGAGCAGGCCGTCCTGATCCTGGTGGACAACGCCATAAAGTACGGCCCGCCCGGCGGCACCGTGACGCTCAGCTCCGGCGTGTCGCGACAGGGGGAGATCGGGATCACGGTCGAGGACGAGGGCCCCGGCATCCCCAAGGAGGACCTCCCCCGGGTGTTCGAGCGCTTCTACCGGGTGGACAAGGCCCGCTCCCGCCGGATGGGCGGCACGGGCCTCGGCCTCCCCATAGCGAAGACCATCGTCGAGGCCCACGGCGGCCACATCACCGCCGAGAGCCGCGCCGGTCGCGGCACCCGCATGTCCATCCACCTGCCCGTCACGCCAGACGGGCCCGACGCAAACCCGTCGAAGTCCGGCCGCCAGCAGCCCCAGAAGGCAGAAACCTAGCCACCCGTTGCCTCCGATACGGGCTCTTTCGGGGCCCGCATTAGATCCCTCTCACATTAGGACCGTCTCATCTGTTCCTAATGACACCCTAATTTGGCGAACGCACAATACTCCCACAAGTTCAGATAAAGCCAGAGACCCGAGGAGGTGAGACGGATGGCCAAGTTCTCAGAGATCTACCCGGCAAGCGCGGGCAGCACGGACAGGAGCAGGAGCGGCAGGAAGCGCCGCCGGAGGCGCAGGCGTCGTCGTCGCAGCCGCACCTAGCGACCAGCGAACTCCAACTAGATAACGCGGCCCCGCTTCTACGGCGGGGCCGTCTTTGGGTGGTAGATCGGGGATTATGATGAAGCTCGGGAAGAGATTGCGGGAGGGCCTCAGCCGGCTGGCGGCGGACGCCACGGAGGGCGAGGACGTCGTGGCGGCGGCACCCGTGGTGCCGATCGGCGAGGTCTTCCGCAGGTTCTGGCCCCACGCGCGGCCGTACCGGCGTTTGCTGCCCCTGGTCCTGTTCTTCGTCGCCCTCGTCCCGGCCATAGAGGCCGCCACGATCTGGATGTACAAGATCCTCGTCGACGAGGTCCTCGTCCCGCGCCAGTTCGACCTCCTCGTGTGGGTGATCTTTGCCTATATCGGCCTGCAACTCGCGGAAGGCATCGCGACGTTCTGCGACGAGTACCTCTCGGACTGGGTCGGCGGACGCTTCATCGTCTCTTTACGCACGGAGTTCTTCGCCCACCTGCACGACCTCTCCCTGGCCTTCTTCGACCGCGAGCGGCTCGGGGACGTGATGAGCCGCGTCACCGACGACGTCGAGGAGATCGAGGACCTGATGCTCAGCGGCCTCGCCTCGGCCGTGAGCTACGCCTTCCAGCTCATCTTCTTTACCGCAGCGCTCTTCTACCTCAACTGGCAACTCGCCATTGTCTCACTCTTCGTCGTGCCGCTGTTCTGGCTGGCGGCGAGGCATTTCTCGCGCAAGATCAAGACCGCCGCCCGCGAGGAGCGGCGCCGGAGCGGCTCGATCGGCGCGGTGGCCGAGGAGAGCCTCTCGAACGCAGCCCTGGTCCAGGCGTACAACCGCAAGGACGAGGAGGTCGCCCGCTTCCACAGGGAGAACGAGGGCAGCTTTGGGGCGCAGATGGCCGCGACGCGCCTCAGCTCGCTGTTCGCGCCGCTCATCAACATGATCGAACTCGCCGGAGTGGTCGTGGTGGTCGCCTTCGGCGCCTACCAACTGGCGCGCGGGAACCTCACAGTCGGTGGCCTGCTGGTCTTCCTCGTCTTTCTAGGCCAGCTCTACAGCCCCATCCGGGGCATCAGCGGCCTCCTCAACTCCTTCTACTCGGCCTCCGCCGGGGCGGAGAGGATCATCGAGTTTTTGGACGAGGAACCCTCCGTGACCGAACGAGAGGGCGCCGTCGAACTGGGCCGGGCCGAGGGCCGCGTAGAGTTCGACGGGGTCTCCTTCGGCTATCCCGGCAAGGAGAGATCCGCCCTTGAAGGCGTCTCGTTCTGCGTGGGGCCTGGCGAGACGCTGGCGCTGGTCGGGCAAAGCGGGGCCGGCAAGTCCACGGTGGCGAAGCTCATGCTCCGATTCTACGACCCGGGCGCGGGATCCATCCGCCTCGACGGCTACGACCTGCGAGATCTGACGCTCGGGTCCCTGCGCGAGAACGTCGCCGTGCTCTTGCAGGAGACGCTCGTCTTCGACGGGACGGTCAGGGAGAACATCGCCTATGGCAAACGTGAGGCTACGGACGAAGAGATAGAGGGCGCAGCTAGGGCCGCCGACGCCCACGACTTTATCCTGGCCCTCCCCGAGGGGTACGATACCTCCATCGGCCAGAAGGGGCGGCTGCTCTCGGGCGGGCAGCGCCAGCGCATAGCCATAGCAAGGGCCATGATCCGGGACGCCGGCGTCCTCGTCCTCGACGAGCCGACCACGAGCCTGGACGCCGGGTCCAGCGAGAAGGTGATGCGGCCGTTGCAGAGGCTCATGGAAGGAAGGGCTACCGTGGTGATCTCCCACAACCTCATGACGGTGCGCGAGGCGGCGGAAATAGCGGTCCTGGAGGACGGCCGCGTGACGGAACGCGGCACCCACGAGGACCTGCTGAAGAGCGCCGGCGCCTACGCCCGCCTCTACGACCTCCACCACGCCGGATCGCAGGCGGTGGGCCGGTGAAGGAGCAATTCTTCGAGGGCGACGTGGACTGCCCGCCGCTTCCGGCCGGTAAAACGCTCGCGCCCGGCTACGTCATCCTCGCTCACCTTCACCAGAGCAACAACTACGACGTCTACGACGTTTTCAGCGAGGAGCGGGCCTGCCGCTGCATCGCCAAGACGCCCAGGCAGGACCTCCTCGAGAGCGAAAACGTGGCCTCGCGGCTGCTGCGCGAGGGTACGCTGCTCAGAGACCTCACCCACCCGCACGTCGCGCGCCTCTACGAGGTTGTCGAGGGACCGTCCCCGGCCTTGATCCTGGAGACCCTCACCGGCGAGACCCTGGCGTGTCTTATAGACGCGAACGAGAGGCGGCTGCCCATAAGGGAGGTCGCCCACCTCGGACTTCACCTCTGCTCGGCGGCCCACTACCTTCACGGCCGGGGCATCCTTCACCTCGACCTCAAGCCGTCGAACGTCGTCTCCGAGAGGGGGATGGCGAAGATCCTGGACCTGAGCATCGCCCACCCCCCCGGCCCGACGAGGGCGGGGGCCGGCACCACCCAGTACATGGCCCCCGAGCAGGTCAGGGGGGACAGTGTAGACGCAGCAACCGACGTCTGGGGCATCGGGGCCGTCCTCTTCGAGACGGCCACCGCCGAGCCGCCGTTCAACGCCGGGTACGAGGAGACGGGCTACGAAGAGGACCCCACGAGCGGGACCGGCACGGACGGCGACCTCGAAGACTACGAGCAGCTCACACGCCGGGCCGACCCGGTCGGGGTCCACCGCCGGGTGCCGGCGGCCTTCGGCGAGACCATAGCCCGCTGCCTCGACCCCGACCCCGCCAGGCGACCCACGGTCGCCGAACTGACGAGCGCCCTGCGAACCCTCGTCTAGGAACGGCGGCCTCGGATTCCCCCGCGGATGGCGCACGATGAGAGCAACCTAACTGGCGTCTAACGCACCTCTAACACCCCGGGGCGAGAGTACGGGAGTACCTGAAATCGCAGGAGGCGAGAGGACATGAAGAGCAGCAGGAATTCCGCGCTGTGGCTGGTAGCCTTGATCACCATCTTCGGCCTGACGGTGTCGGCCTGCGGGCAGATGGGCGCGGGCTCGACAGAGGAAGACGGGGACAACGGCCAGCCGGCAGTAGCCTCCGAGAGCCGCGACAATCCCGAGGACGCGGACGACGACGGTGTGGATCGAGACGACGCCGGAGAAGACCAGGACGACACGGACGGCAGTAGCGCCGACGACCGCGACGGTGACGACGACAGCGAAGATCAGGACGCCGGTGATGGCAGCGACAATGATCGTGACAACGACGACCGGGACGACGGTACCGATGACGATCGGGATGACGGTGCCGATGACCGCGACGACGACAACGTCACGGACAATGACGCGGATGATCGCGACGACGATGGGGACGATCTGGACGACAGCGACGATCGTGGCGACAACGATGACCGCGACCACGACTGAGCGGCTCTGGCCGCAGCTTCAGTGGCGGCTCGTGAACCACCTCTGCCACTTCCACCAGGGTACGTGGACCGTGACCTTGCCCGCGGGCCAGGGCATGGAGACGGCGGGGCGTCCCTCCCTCTTGGCGTCCCGGTACTCGGCCTCCGTCGCCACCCAGACCACGACGCCGCCCCGCTCGTAGGAGAGCGGTCCGGAGACGGCCCGGAAGCCGTGCAGGGTCTCGCCGTTCTCCGCGAGCAGGTCCACCTGCTGGCCCGGGTCCGGCACGAGGGGCGGTCTGTTCTTTCCAAACGTCATCTACACCGGCCGCGTCCGAGAGGTTTTCGGGTCTCCGGGATTCTACCCACAAGGACGTCTCTCACGCCTCCGCGGAGCGGAGGGTAATCGCGGTGACCTCCGGCCGGCACCCGAACCGCAGCCGTGCGTGGACGGTACCCAGCCCCCGGTTGGCGTAGAGGAGCATCCCCCCGACCCTGTGGAGACCGCGGGTGTAGCGCTGGGAGAAGGGCGGCAGCACCGCCCGCCCGAGCAGGGGTATCCGCACCTGCCCGCCGTGCGAATGACCGGAGAGCTGCAGGTCGAAGCGCCCGGTCGCGGCGGCGACGTCGGCGAAGTCAGGCTCGTGGGCGAGCAGGACGGCCGCCCCGGATGCCGCAAGGTCTTGCAGGACGAGATCCAGGCGGCTCCGCCCCTCCATCACGTCGTCGATGCCGGCGACGTGCAGTTCGAAGCCTTCCCGCGTGTAGGTGACGACCTCGTTGATCAGCTCCGTGAGGCCGGCCTCGCGGATGCAGCGCCGGATCAGCTTCACGTCCGTCAGGTAGTCGTGGTTGCCCAGGATGGCGAGGACGCCGTCGGGTGCCGAGAGGTGCCCGAGCGCCCCGACGAGTCGCTCCGTGTCGAGCCGCTCTGCGGAGTAACTGGCGAAGTCACCCGTTATGGCGATGAGGTCCGGCCGTTCGGCGTTGACTATGGTCGAGATCCTCTCCAGACGCGCGGGTCTCGACCAGTCGTCGAGGTGGAGGTCCCCGATCTGTACCACCCGGTACCCGTCGAAGGCCGCCGCGAGCCGGGGCAGGGTCAACTCCAGCCGCACGACCTCCAGCCATCGAGGCTCGACCTCACGCGCGTACAGCAGCCCGCCCGCGCCGATCATCCCCACGCCGGCGGCGAGCCGCCGGAGGCGTCTCCGGGGCGCCAACCCCTACAGCCCCTCCAGCGCCTCCCGGATCGGGGTCTCCCCGGACAGGAGCTCGAAGGTCTTGCCGACGGTGTTCGGGGACTCGAGGGACAGGGCGAAGGCGACGGCCACGTCCTCGCGGGAGATCTCACCCCGCCTCCCCAGGCTCTCCGCCGCCTCGACAGTCCCCGTCCCCTCCTCATCGGTGAGGCTCCCGGGGCGGATGATGGTCCACTCCAGCCCGCTCTCCCGCAGCCGCCCGTCGGCCTTCGCCTTGGCCCGCAGGTAGGGCCTCATAGCCTCAGGCCCGGCCTCGGGATCCCCGGCGCCGATCGAGGAGAGCATCAGGTAGCGCCCGGCGCCGTTCTTCTCGGCGGCCTCAATGAGCCTGGCGGCGCCGCCGTAGTCCATCGTCTCCTTGCGGGCCTCGCCGCTCCCGGGACCCGCGCCAGCGGCGAAGACGACCGCGTCACACCCGGCGACCGCCTCCCCGACGCGTCCGTCGACCTCGTCATTCTCGAGATCCACGAGCACCGGCTCAGCACCGTCGGCCTCCACGTCCGCCAACTGGTCCTCCTTGCGAACCAATCCCCGGACCTCGTGCCCGTTCCCAACCAGCGCCCTGACCAGCCTCCGCGCCGTCTTGCCGTGCGCCCCCGCTACCAGTACCCTCATGCAAGCTCCTTCACTAGCCTACCCCGCCAAGTCTATTACCCACGATGGCCCGGGGCCGCCTTCCCACTATACTTACATCGTGCAGACCACGGAGCCGGCGGGACGCCCGCACCGTAACCACGGCCTTTTCTCCGATCATTGCCTGAGCGTCACGCTGCCCGGACGTCCGGACGCTCGCCGGGGTGATGGAGGAGCTCTCCGGCGGCGTCGGCTCCTGCACAGAGAGAGGTGAGCAGCCTCGTCCCAGGCTGGTGTGGAGCGACTCGGAGGCCGCGGCGCCGCGGCCCCCGATCCCCTCCAGGCCCGCATCAAAGCACACGCCTCTCGCGTCCGCATCACCCGTTTGGGCTAGGCAAAGATCACGCATTTGGGGTATGCGGCCGGGGCCGCCCCGGTACTACAATCTAGTCGTTGTTGAGCCGGGCGCCTTGATTCCCCCCTCCTTAGGCCGCCCGGCTTTCCTATCGCCTTCGCCCGCTCAAACGTCCCAGGCAACCGCGAGCCCTCCGTCCCGTCGGAACAGCCCGGTACGGGGTTGTGGGCTTCGCCGAGATATTCACCCTCCCGCTCAACCTCCGTTCCGGCTACCGGAAAGGGACCACCCCGATCCGCGATGCCAGAACCGCGGCGGCGAGGCTCGAAAGCCGCCTCTCAGAACTCGTAAACGGGGCCCACGGCCTCGCACCCGAAGAGATAGCCATGCTCTGGAGCACCGCCCCGCCGAGAATGCCGTGGTTCCGGAGGAACCTTGCGGATAGGCCGGCGTAGTGTATCGGTTCGGGTCCCGGCTTCGTCCAAGGGGGTAGGACAGGAAGTCGAAGAAGGGAGCCTGCATGCCAGGCAAGAGCAGCAGGGAAGACCGCAACGAAGGCGCGATGGACAGGGCCAAGGGCCGGATGAAGGAGGCCGGCGGCGCCGTAACCGGCGACAAGGACAAGAAGTCCGAGGGCCGCTCCGACCAGAGGAAGGCGAAGGCCAAGGACAAGAAGGCCGCGGCAAAGGATCTTCTCAAGTAACGCCGCCTTCGAATGTTTCCGGGCCCGCCGCATCGGGCACCCCGGAAACAAGCACACCCTACCCTGGAAGGATGAACATGGACCTGCCGAACCTGGGCAACCTCGACATCGGACAGCTACAGCAGTATTTGCAGGGGATGAACTTCCCGGCGCAGAAGGAGGAGGTCGCCTCCAACGCGGAGAGCAACGGCGCGCCGCAGAACATCGTGGACGGCATCCGAAACGCCGCCCAGGACAGGTTCAACAGCCAGGACGAGGTGCTGCAGGCCGTCAAGGGCTAGTAGCGACACCCGAAGATACCGGGGCCGCACCGCAGGCCCCGGGCTCCGGCGGCCCGTCGTTAGCGGCGGAGACGCCAGAGCAAGTGTCGATCGATTCGGGACGTGGCCCCCGCCTCGGGCGCGGGAGCCACGCGGCCTTCAGAAGCCGGACCGTCTCTGGCGGGCAGTACCCCGCGTAGGCTGCCCAGATCTAGCCTCTTCCGCCGCCATCTCCCCGGGGTCGATCTCCGCGAGGGCCGTCTCCGCGCTCCTGGCGGCGTTCTTGCTGCCGCTCTTCCCGGCGCTCCTCCTGGCGGCGCTCGCGCTTCTCCTCGTGTTTCTCGAAGGCGCTGCCGGGCCCGCGGTCCCGCTCGCCATCGCCGCGTCCGCCGCGGTCCTGGCCTCTGTCCTGGCCTCTGTCCTGGCCTCTGTCCTGGCCACCACCGCCGCCCTGACCGCCGCGGTCCCTGCCCCCTCCGTCGCCACGCCTCTCTCTTCTCTCGCCCATGATCGATCCTTCCGGTAGATTTCCTTGTTCGCCCCCTAAACCTACCCGCGGAGGCCGGGCCACAATCCTAAGCGGGGTTCTCCGCCGACGGCCCTCCGACCGGAAGAGGGGGCTCTAGGATGTGCCTGCCGCGCCGTTTTCGTCAGGAGGAGGAACGGGGAAAGAGCGGGTAGAGGTCGTGACGGGCGGGGCGACAGGTGCCGGGAGGCGGTTTGAGCATTCGGGAGCAGGAGCGGCGGCAGCGGCAGGCCGAGAAGCGGATCGACGATAGGATGCGCCGGTCGGACAGGGAGATCCGCGGTGCCATGGAGGAGCGGAGCCGGCAGGCGGACCTCCGGGCAAAGGAAATCGTCCGCAGGATCGAGAAGGGCGACGCGGACCCCCGCCCCCTGCCTGGCATCAGGGCAGACTCGCTGGAGTCGATGGAATCAATGCAATCGATGGAGTCCTCGGAATCGATGAAGTCCATGGAGTCGGCAGATCCGGTCATGGAAGTGAGCGTGGACGCCGAGGCCAGGGAGATGGGCAAGGACATGCCCCTCGACGAGCACGTCCCGTTCAACGCCGCCGAAGCGGAGGAGGATCTGGCCCGGCGCGTCACCGAGGATACCGGCGGCCACGGCGACCCGCACGCCCACAACGAGCAGAAAGCCGACGAGATGGCGCAGGCGATGACCGAGGAGACCGGCGCCGGCGGGGACATGACCGAACACGCCGAGGGCAAGGTGGACCAGATGGGCCGGGAGATGTTCGAGGAGTAGGCTGTGAGGTTCCAGGTTTTGGGGCATCAGGGGTGCGCGGCGTGGAGCCGGACATCGCCACAGCGGCCGGCCCGAGAGACGGTGGCACGTCCGCGCCATCCCCTTTCTACAACATCTCAAAACCTGGAACCTGTAGTCTGAAACCTGCTGCCCACGAGCGCCGTGCCGATCCGGTATATCACGAATACTGAAGGCCTCCGGGGTGGACCGCCCCGGTTCGCTGGTGCAAAATGATCCCGGCCGCCGCGGGCGGCCCCGCGCGGGAGGCGGTCGGTAGCGCAAGAACACAGAAGGGGAGGTGGCGATTGAGACAGAGGACGCGTCGCGCGCATGGGACCGTGATCCTGATCCTACTGTCTCTGGCCTTGCTGGCCTTCCCCGCCCCGGACCGGGCCGACGCCCAGCAGAACGACCCCAATCCTCCCGGCGCGCCGAAGCTCGACGCCGCATCGTGGGCGATCGTCGACCGCGAGACCGGCCTCTACCTGGCCGGCAAGGAACCCAACAAGCGCCTCCCCATCGCCTCGACGACCAAGGTGATGGTCGCCCTCGTCGCCCTCGAAGAGGGCGCCAGGCTCGACGAGGAGGTGACCGTCTCCGAGGACGCCGCCTCCTACGCCGGGGGCGTCTACAGCGCAGCGGGCCTCTACCCCTACGACTCCGTCAGCGTCCGGGAGCTGCTCGAAGCGACCCTCGTACCATCCGGCACCGACGCCGTCTACGCGCTCGCCGAGCACCTCGGGGGCGGAAGCGTCGAGGAGTTCGTGGGCTCGATGAACCAGAAGGCGAAGGAGATGAACCTCAAGAACACCCACTTCGAGAACCCGGCGGGCCTCGACGACAGCGGGCACTACTCGAGCGCCGGGGACCTCGCCAGGATCACGCGCGAGGCGATGGAGTACCCGGAGTTCCGCGAGATCGTCGGCAAGACCAGCATCACCATCACCACCCAGGATCGGGAGA
>CADCUW010000441.1 GCA_902805985.1 uncultured Rubrobacteraceae bacterium | reverse complement strand
CGGTGATGGGGCTTGACGTGTGGGAGCACGCCTACTACCTCAACTACCAGAACAGAAGGCCAGAGTACATAGGCGCCTTCTGGAACGTCGTCAACTGGGACGAGGTCGCAAGACGCTACGACGCCGCAAGGTAGGCGTTAGGTTTTGAGCTTTCGAGGAGAGAGTTTTGTGCAAACCACGAAGCCCTCTCCTCGCACTTGCGCCTGCTCTTCCGCATCCGGGCATCGGCAGTCCGCGGCGCGACCTAGAACCTTTTATGCACACGCGACGACGGCCTCACCCGGTCGCCAGCCGGGGGGGTCGGTGCAGAGCCAGTCGGCGGCCTCGCGCTCCGTGCGCTTCTCTTGCGTCTTCATGTCCATCGTCCAGGTAAAGATGCGCAGGTTGTCGCAGTTGAGGGAGCCCTTGCCGTAGGCTATGCGGTCCGGGCCTCCAAGGTCCGCGGGCAGGTCCGGCGCCTCGCGGGTCACGACGAAGATGAAGCCGACGTTGCTCTCGCTCTCGAGGAGGCCTGTCTGCGTGAGGCTGACTTTCAGGAGGCGCATGCTCTCTCCCTGACGGTGGCGCCTGGCGAAGTAGCGGAGCAACTCGCCCTGGTCAGAGGTCGTGAAGTTGCGCATCACCCTGCCGTCGTCCCCGATCTCGCTGGACGAGTACCACGACCAGGGGCGGTAGTCCACGGATGAGAAGTCCGGCGGGCTCGGCCCCTCCGATAGGAAGAACGCGCTCGACAGCTCCTCCTGGCGACCCTGGTTAAAGGCGTCGAGGAACCGGATCAAAAGGTCCGCCACCCGGCGCGGACGGCAGCCTTCGGGCAGGGCCTCGTCGTCGCTGGTGACGATCACCTCCCTCGTGTGGGCCGGAACAGGCTCCTCCGTCACGACCCCGTCGGACCGGGACCCATCGCCGCCGCACCCCACCAAGAGCAACACGAGAACCCCCAGAACCCGGAAGATTGCGATCTTCTCGCGAAGTTCCCGCATCCCTGCCACCGTTCGGCGCTACCGGCCGCATTCTACACCCGCCCGCCCACAGCAAGCCACGCGGTACGTTCCTACCGCCACTGAAACCTGATACCTAAAGCCTGATACCTACAACGAGATCAGGCCGTGGCGGGCGCCCTGGCTGACGGCTTCGGCGCGGTTGCCCACGCCGAGTTTGGCGTAGAGGGACGAGATGTGGAACTTGACGGTGTGCTCGCTGATGCGGAGCTCGCGCGCGATCTGCTTGTTGGAGAGCCCCCGGGCGAGCAAGCCGAGTACCTCGCCCTCCCGCGCCGTGGGTGGCTCAGAGAGCTCCTCGACGGCCGGCGCCTCGGCTAAAGCCCCGTCGGCCACGGCCCTTGGCATCACCACGAGGCCCTGCGCCACCGCCGCGACCGCGGCCCCCAGCTCTTCGGGCGGCGCGTCGAGCGGAACGACGCCCCAGCCCCTGAGCGGCAGCGCCCGCAGCAGCCTCGTCACTCCTTCCTCCTCGGAGAGCAGCACCAGGCCCTGGGTACCGTCCTCCGAGACGGCGAGCGCCGTCTCGTCCAGAAGCTCCTCGTCCGCCACGAGCACGACCTCGGCGGTCGAGAAGGCGGGTTCGTCGGCGGGCGGGCCGGACTCGCCCACCACCTCCACGCCAACGTCCTCGACGCCCGCGAGCATGGAGCGCAGCCCCGCCCGCGCCATCGGCGTCGGGGCCACGACGAACACCCGCGTCGGCGTCACGCGGCACGCCCCGAGGCTCTCGGGGGCACCTCCACGACCAGGGTCTCCCCCCCGCGCATCACCCGCAGGGACACGGCGTCGCCCAGATCCAGGGCATCCTGGAACGACCCGACGTCCTGCGGCCCCGTTCCGGCGAGCCCGAGCATCACATCACCCACGAGGATGCCGGCGGCATCAGCGGGGCCGCCCTCTTCGAGGGAGGAGATCGCCAGCCCCCAGGCGTCGCCCGCCTCCGGACGCCCGGAGGTCGGAAACTCGACCGGCACGACCTCGACGCCCAGTCGGGAGCGCCCTTCGCCCTCTGCCGCAGGCTCCCCGACCCAGGCAGCGGCGGCGTTGGACGGGATCGAGAGGGCGGTGCGGCCGAAGATCATGGCGTTGATCCCGACGACCTCGCCCGCAGCGTTCAGGAGCGGTCCGCCGGAGTTGCCGGGCGCGAGCGCCACGTCGGACCGGACGTACCTCGTGGACGAGCCCCGGCGGGAACGTCCCCCGGGCACCCCAAGGCCGCTCACGACGCCGGCCGTGACCGTCCCGGGGTTCCCCCACGGATGCCCGATAGCGTAGACCAGCTCGCCCACCCGCAGGGCGTCGGAGTCCCCGACGGGGGCCGCGGGAAGCCCGCCGGTCTCTCCGCGCGGCCGGAGCAACGCGAGGTCGAGGGTCCGGGACCGCTTGACGACCTCGGCGTCGAGCATGCGGCCGTCGTGCAGGACCACGCGCGTGCCGCCGCCGCGCCGGCGGCCCCCGGCGACCACGTGGTCGTTGGTAAGGACGAGGCCCTCTCCGGGCCAGATCACACCGGCGCCCGAGCCCCGTCCGCCGCTCTGGACCTCGACGACGCTCCCGCGCGCCTCCTCCACCATCTCCGCGCCAGCCGACGAGGCCGCCCGCGCGGCGGATTCCCTCTCTGACCTGTACATCTCAGTCCCCCTAACCACGCTCGCCGACGGTGACGTTCAGATCCCGGGGCTCGCCGCCCCTGACCACCCCAACCGGCACGGGGCTTCCCACCCGCTCGCCCGAGAGCAGAGCGAGCAGGTCGTCCGTGTCCTCGACCGGCTGGCCGTCCAGGGCCGCGACTATGTCCCCCACCATCAGGCCGCCGCGGTCCGCCGGGCTGCCGTCCTCGACCCCGACCACCAGCAGGCCGCCCTTCTGGTCGGTCTCTCCGCCGTCGGGCAGGCGCACGGGCTGGCTCAGGATGCCGAGGTAGCCCCGCTTGACGGTGCCCCGCTCCCGCAACGTTCCGGCGACGCGCCAGGCGAGGTCCGCCGGGACCGCGAACGCCGCCCCACGCCCCCAGCCTGCCACCATGATCCCGACGACGTTCCCGTCCACGTCCACCAGCGGGCCGCCCGAGAGCCCGGGATAGGGCGAGGCGTCGGTCTGGATGTACCGCTCAAGCCTCGGTCCCCGCCGCGTCCGGATCGGCCCGCCGACCGAGCTCACGATGCCCATGGTGGCCCGCGGCCCCTCGCCGCGGCCGGGACTCGCGACGGCGAGCGAGATCTGCCCGACCCGCGCCTCCCCGGCCGCCGGCGTGGCCGCCTCGACACCGAGCCCATCGACCCTCAAGACCGCGAGGTCCGTCGAGTGGTCCCTGCCGACGAACCGGGCCGCCAGGGTCCGTCCGTCCGCCGTGTCGACGGAGAGGTCTTCCTCGCGCTCGAGCACATGCCCGGCCGTCAGCACCAGGTTTTCGGCGTAGACCACGCCGCTCCCGGGGTGGCGCCTCCTGCCGTGTACCCGCACGATCGAACTTCCGGCCCTTGCGACCGCGTCCGCCATGCCTTCGGACAACGCGGTTAAGGTCTCTCTACTATCCATGCTTTTCTCCTGATCCGATCTATCCGTGCCGATACTCTATCCCCACGCTCCAAACCGCACATCACCCGTACGGCTAGTTCTGGCCTGGAAGAACGGCCCGTCTATGCACTCTTCGACACCCGAAGACCGCACGGAGCGGCGTGCCAGCAAAAGAGTTAACCGTTCTTCACGGGATCGTTACCAGCCGGCAAGCTCTTCGGTGGTTCGGGCGCCCATCCTTAACAACGTTTGGCCGGGTCGCAACGGCTGTTAACCCGGGTCAGGCACCGGGTTGATAAGCTAGAAGTCATGGTCAGGACGCAGATCAGGAGCAGCAGAACCTCCGCCGCCCCGGGCCGCTCGTACCTGCGGCCGTTCGGGCGCCGGCGTCACAAGATGACCCGGCCTGGCCTGAGGAACCTGGCGCGGGCCCGCTCTGGGGCCCTGGCGGACCTCGTTCGCCGGCACGAGGCCTGCAGGCCCCGGAACGACG
>CADCUW010000440.1 GCA_902805985.1 uncultured Rubrobacteraceae bacterium | reverse complement strand
AGGCCTCGGCGACGGCGAAGACCTTCTTCACGTACCAGTCGGCGTGGTTGTAGGAGTAGAGGGCGGCGTACCAGTCGCGGGGCGCCCCTCCCTCCTTGAGGTAGCCGGCGGCGGCCGGTATAGCGTCTTCGGGGTCCATGATGTTTGCCCTGCCGTCGCCGTTGCCGTCCACGCCGGAGGTGGCCCAGGTCGATGGCATGAACTGCATCGGACCCATGGCCCCCGCGCTCGACGGACCCATGTTCTGACCATGGTTTGACTCGACCTGTCCGACCGCGGCGAGCACGTACCAGTCCCGCCCGAACCCGTACTTTTCGGCCGACTCCTTGTAGAGCTTGACGTACTGCCGCTTCGGCATCGGCGCTACTGGCCGGGCGAAGATCTCGTCCCGGGCTATGCCGAGCTGGTACCCCTTGCCCGCCGTACTCCCGCCAGTGGCCGCCCTGGACCTCTGGATGCGGGCCCGCTCAGCGGCCTCGAGCTCCTGCAGGCGGTCGGCCGTCCGGTTCCTGTCGGACCGGAGATCCGCTATGGACTCGTCCAGAGCCGCCTCCTGGTCGCGCAATTCCTCAGCCGAAGACTGTTGCTCCTCGATAGCGTCCTCGTAATCCTTCCCTTTCTGGGAGATCTGACGCACCATATCCCTGAGCATGGATCTCGACTCTTCGTAGGCCTCCATGTCCTGCCGGCCATCGGCCAGGACCCTGGCAAGCCCCGAGACCTCTCCCCCCGAGACCCCCCGCCCGGAGCCGAGCCAGCCGTCGATCAAAGCCCCCAGGCCCTCGAGATTTCGGCCCTGGTACGCGGCACGGGCTTGCTCCTCGTAGCGGGCCTTCGACTCCTCGTACCACTCTCTCTGGGCGGCTATCTTCCGCTCGAGCTCCCGCGTCTGTTCCCGCAGCTCGCCCGCCCTGGCCTCGGCCCCATCGACCCTCGCTTGCGTCTCGCGCAGGTCCTCTCCCACTTCGGAGATGTCCTCGATCCTGGCCTCGAGCGCCACGTCTTGCTTCGCGACACGCCCCTCCAGCGAATGGATGCGACCGACCGGAACCTCTGATCCCTGGTCAGCGTACTGCGTCTGAGATACCCCCTGCGCCCCCGCGAGACCCGCGGACGAAAACAGCAGGGCTGCGCCCGCCAGTAACCACAACGCCAGCCGTCGCCCCAACAGTTCTCCTCCCGGCCTCTCACGCATAGAGAGCTAGACCGCCGACAGTGTATCTCACCGCGTCTGGACGGGATATAGAACCGGGACTAAAATACTACATTTGTAGTAAACGTTATTTAATCGGTATTTATGCTCTGGAGGCCACGGATTCTAGAGCTACCGTGACTCTCTGGACGTGAGGAGGGAGACTATCGCCTCCAGTTGTTCGGCTTCGGTAAACCGGATCTCGACCTTCCCCCCGCGCCGGAAGGACTTGACGCGGACGGGCAACTCTATGGCCTCGCGCATCATCCGCGACGCTTCGTCGAAGGCCTGGGGGGTCTCCGGGACCGTGCGCTCAGACGGTTCGGTCGGCCCGGGTTGGTCGGGCTGGTCCCTGACCATCTCCTCCGTCTGGCGGACGGACAACTTCTCGCTGTGGACCCGTCCGGCGAGTCGGACCATCTGCTCTTCGGTGCGGAGGCCCAGCAGGGCGCGGGCGTGGCCTTCGGAGAGACGACCGTCTCCGAGCATGTCACGGAGGGGTTCCGGGAGCTGCGTCAGGCGGAGCGTGTTGGTCACGGCCGCCCGGCTCTTGCCCAGCCGGCTGGCGAGCTGGTCTTTGGTCAGGCCGAAACCATCCATGAGCGCCTGGTAGGCCGCCGCCGTCTCCAGGGGGCTCAGGTTCTCGCGCTGGAGGTTCTCCACGAGTGCCAACTCCATGGACTCGTTGTCCCCGGCCTGGCGGATCAGGACCGGCACCCGATCCAGGCCCGCCTCCTTGGCGGCCCGCAGGCGCCTCTCCCCTGCTATGAGCTCGAAGCCTCCCGGCGTCGATCGGACCACGAGCGGCTGCAACACGCCCACCTCCCGGATGGAGGCTGCGAGCTCCTCTAGGCCGGATTGCGGGAACGTCCGCCTGGGCTGACGGGCGTTGGGCCGGATGGCTGAGACCGGCAACTCGTCGAACTTGAGGCCACCGACGCCTTCGCCCGTGGCGATCAGGGCGGAGAGACCACGTCCCAGGCCGCGCTTACCTACGGCCCATCACCTCCTCTGCCACGGCCTCGTAAGCCTCCGCGCCTGTGCTCTTTGGCGCGTAGAGGGCTACCGGCAGCCCGAAGCTCGGGGCCTCGCTGAGCCGGACGTTCCTCGGCACTATGGTCTGGTAGACGCGATCCCCAAAGAAGGACCTGACCTCCTCAGCGACCTGCCGGGACAGGTTGGTCCGCGGGTCGTACATCGTGAGTAAGACCCCACCGACCCTCAGAGTAGGATTTAGCTCTTCGCGCACCATTCGGATGCTCTGCATGAGCTGGGTCAGGCCCTCCAGCGCGTAGTACTCGCACTGCATCGGTATAAGGACTTCGTCGGCGGCCGTCAACGCGTTGAGCGTCAGGAGATCGAGAGACGGCGGGCAGTCCAGGAGCACCCTGTCGTACGCCCCTTCCGGCAACTTTTCCAGCGCCTTCTTCAGCTTGAACTCCCGCGCCAGAGCACTGACCAACTCGACCTCAGCCCCGACTAGATTGATGGTTGCCGGCGCGACCGACAGGTTCGGCACTCCGGTCTGCAACGCGACTTCCTGAAGGGGCTTGCCGTCGAGCAGGACATCGTACATGCAGCCGTTCGAATTAGGAGAGACGCCCAGGCCGCTCGTGGCGTTGCCCTGGGGGTCCATATCTATGACGAGGATCTTTTCGCCCTTGTGGGCGAGGTAGGCAGCCAGGTTTATGGCCGTCGTGCTCTTGCCCACCCCACCCTTCTGGTTCACTATGGCGACTACGGTCTTCAACGCCCGCATCTTAACATGACCGCCCGACCCCTTCCCTATCATCTCTTGCCGAGGGGATCTCGTACGGGCATACCGGTTCGCCGCGGGAAACGGTCCGGCGTCTCCTCGCATTTTTCCAGCAACAGTAGCCGTCTCTCTTTCTGCTCGGCTCCGGGTAATTGCGATACTGGGATCTCACCACATAACCGTCCCCCGAGCACCGCCGATGCGCGTTCCCCCTCAGCCCGTTCGTCCTCGTCTTCGCGACCCTTCATCGCCACGAGATGTCCGCCCTTCCGTAGCAACGGCAGCGAATATTCCGCGATCACGGAGAGCCTGGCCAGCGCCCGCACCGTAGAGACATCGTAAGCACCCCGGTGGACCTCCTCGCGCGCTGCCTCCTCGACCCGAGCGTTCACGACCTTTATGTTGTTGAGCTCTAACTCCTCAGTCACGTAACGCAGGAACGCGGCTTTCTTGCCGGTAGCCTCGATGAGCGTAATCTCGGCGTCCTGCAGCACGACGGCTAGCGGCACCCCCGGCAGACCACCTCCGGACCCGATATCCGCCAATTTCCTCGCCTCGCGCAGGGGCGAAAAGACCAGGCAGCTCAGAGCGTCCAGAACGTGCTCCTGCAATATCTCACCAAAGTCCCTGGTCCCTATAACGTTCGCCTTCTCGTATCTGGATAGCATGCGTGCGTAGGCGAACAACTTACCCTTCGCCGCGCTGTCGACATCCAGACCCCAGGCTGAGATCTGACGATCAAACAACTCGGATGCAGTCAAAGCGCCGTTTCACGTGAAACATCGGTAGATGACAAAAGTTTGTCAAAACAACTTTTGGTCGCTTCGGAGTGTTCTGAGGACGCATCGGGGGAGTGTTTCACGTGAAACACTCCCCTGGCTGGATCAGGCGGGAGAGACACGGACCCTGCGGGAGTCCCCGACTCCCTCGCTCTCCGTCATCACCCTGGGGTTGTCGCGCAAGAAGAGGTGTACGACCCTTCTCTCGGCGGGGTTCATCGGCGGCAGTTCGACGGGGCGGTCTTCCCGCAGTGCCTTGCGCGCGGTCCTGTGTGCCATGCCCTGTAGGGCTTCGA
>CADCUW010000439.1 GCA_902805985.1 uncultured Rubrobacteraceae bacterium | reverse complement strand
CGGAGGACGTGCCCGCCGTGCCCCTGATGTACGGCATCCGGGCCGAGAAGAGCGGGGTTTCGCGCTAGGCAACCGTTCCCCGCGGACCCTTAGGGGCGGGTTTGAAACCCGCCCGCGCCACCAGGCGCTGGAAGGCGGGATCTCCGGCCCGGACAGTACCTAGCGGCCCGCTTCGTCCAGCGCCCACCGGACAAACAGACCTTTTAACGTCGCGTACTCGACAGAATCTGTCGTGCCACCCTCGATGATGCGCCGGTTGCGGGCCACGTATCTCTGCAGTAACTCCGGTCCTGGGCGCAGACGGTCGCGGAAGGCGCGCAGCTCTTCGAGTTCGCCTGAGTCGGCGGGTACGACGTGGACGTGCAGCCTGAAGCGGTCGCCGTCGTGCTCCAGGGAGCCGACCCGCATCGGGCGGTCCTCCGGAAAAGGGTCGCGGGTGGCCTGGCGCTTGAAACCGAGGTCTTCGAGCGCCTCTTTTATCGAGGGAAGTTCGCCTTCGCGGTAAGGGATCACGAGGTCCACCACGCCCTTGCCCGCGCATCCGGGTACCGCCGCGCTCCCCACGTGCTCCACACCCACGCCGGGCACGCGCTCCCGGACCATCTCCAAGACCCGCCGCGCCACCTCAGGCGCCCTGGGGTCGTAGGACCGGCAGGCGGCCGGCAGGTGCCCGTAGGCGCCTATCGGCCGCCGGGGTATTACGGCGCGTAGAAGAACGCCAGGGCCGAGATTATGTAGACGCCGAGGAGCATCGCCCCTTCAAGCCAGTTCGACTTGCCGTCGAGGGCGATAAAGCCCGTGACGATGACGGAGGCGGCCAGGGCGCCGAGCTCCAGAGGGGTGAAGGTCAGCCGGAGGGGTTCGCCGATAAGGGCACCGAAGAAGACCAGGATCGGGGTGACGAGCAGGGCCACCTGGATCGAGGATCCGAGCGAGATCGCCATGGAGAAGTCCATCTGGTTCTTGTAGGCGATCTGGACGCCCACGATGTGCTCTGCGATGTTGCCAACGACCGGCACGATGATGATGCCGACGAACAACTCGGAGAGGCCGACCTCTTCGGTCAGCGGCTCCAGTGCGCCCACGAACGCCTCCGAGACGTAGGCGACCGCGGCCGTGGCGCCGAGAAGCACCACGAAAGACGCCAGCCTCCCGAACTGGGGCTCGTGCTCGGGCCCGCCCGCCTGACCCTCCGGGGAGCGGAAGATGAAGATCAGGTAAAGGATGTAGATCACGAACATCACCACGGCCACCTCGATGCTGAGGAACGTCGGGGGTGTTCCGGGGATGGTCGCGGCGAAGATCGTGGGCAGGGAGAGGGCGACGGCGACGATGGCGAGCATCGAGGCGTTGATGCCGGCGATGGTGGAGGAGAAGGACTGGGTGCCGTTCTTGAGGCCGCCGAGGAGCAGGCTCGCGCCGAGCACGAAGAGCACGTTGCCGATGATCGAGCCGATAATCGACGCCTTCACCACGGTCGTAAGGCCCGCCGAGAGGGCGAAGATGGTGATGATGAGCTCGGCGGCGTTGCCGAAGGTGGCGTTCAGGATGCCGCCGATGCGGGGGCCCGAGTGCGCGCCGAGGCTCTCCGTGGCCTGGCCGAGGACCCAGGCAAGCCCGATCAGGGCGAGCGCCGTGAGCCCGAAGATGACGAGCGTCGGCGCGTGCAACAACTCCACGACCACGACCGCCGCGGCCAACGCCGCCGTCACGCCGTAAGCGATGTTCCTCAACGCCAGCCCCTCTCTGCCGCCCGCATAAACGCCCCGCCCATCATATAAGATAATGCCGGAAAGCCTTATACCCCAATACCCCCGGAGTGAGACCCCTTGATCGACTACCACCTCCACGTCATAGCCCACGACGACCGTCCGATGACGGTCGAGAACGTCTTGAGCTACTGCGAGGTGGCGAAGTCCAGGGGCATACGCCAGATGGGGATAACGGAGCACGACCGCTACCTGGACAAGATAGACGTGGCCGCCTTCCAGGAGGCGAGGGAGAAGAGCGAGGACGTGGTGCTCCGCCTCGGCATAGAGATAGACTTCGTCCCGGGCCAGGAGGAGCGGATGGAGTCGGACGCGACGGCGCTCCCCTACGACTACGTCATAGGCTCCGTCCACCGCGTGGACGGGGACGAGGTGGACCGGGCCACCGACCAGAGCGTCTACGAGCGCTACGAGACCTACGAGCTCTACGCCGCGTACTACCGCAACGTGCGCGAGGCCGCCCTCTCGGGCCGGTTCGAGGTCATAGGTCATCCGGACCTCATCAAGATCTTCCGCCGCTACCCGGACCGGGACATCACCCCGCTGCTCGAAGAGACGGCCGACGCCGTCGCCGAGTCCGGCGTCGTCGTCGACGTGAACGCGGCGGGGTTGCGCAAGCCGGTCGGTGAGATCTACCCCTCCCGGAAGTTCCTGGAGATGTTCCACCGCCGCGGCGTCCCCATAATCCTCTCCTCCGACGCCCACGCCCCCGACGAGGTCGCCGCCGGCTACGACCGGAGCCTGAAGCTCGTCCACGACGTCGGCTACCGCGAGGTCACAACCTTCGAGAACCACGAACGCGGCTCCCTCCCGCTGTGACGGAAGAGCTCTTCCTCAAAGACGCCTACCTGCGGGAGTTCCGGGCCGGCGTAGAGAAGATCGACGGCCGGGAGGTCGTCCTGGACGCGACCGCTTTCTACCCTGGCGGCGGTGGACAGCCGGCGGACAAGGGTGCCATCGGCATAGGCCCCGTGAACGCGGCCGTCGTGGACACCCGCCGGGAGGGGGGCGTTATCGTTCACGTCCTCGATCGGGCCATACCCGACACCGTGAAAGAGCTGAACGGCGCGCTCGACTGGGACCGGCGGCACGCCCACATGCGTTACCACACGGCGCTGCACGTCCTCTCCGGCGTGATCTGGAAGGGCTTCGACGCCAAAGTGACCGGCGGCCAGATGCGCCCCGACCGGGCCAGGATGGACTTCTCGTTCCCCGGCGAGTGGACGGCGGAGGTCGTCGGCGAGATAGAACGCCTGACCAACGAGGCGCTCGCCGAGAACCGCCCGGTAAAGGTCTACGAGTTGCCCCGCGAGAAAGCGCTTGCGAACCCCGACCTGATCCGAACCCAGGTCAACCTCGTACCCGAACGCGTGGCGACCGTCCGCATAGTCGAGATAGAGGCCCTGGACACCCAGGCTGACGGCGGCACCCACGTCGCCAATACGAGAGAGGTCGGAGAGATCGAGATAACATCCCACAAGAGCAAGGGCCGCCAGAACAAGCGTATAGAGTTCGTGCTGCGATGAAACGGACGATTGTCCTGCTGGTGATGGCCCTGCTGATCTCCGGCTGCGCCGGGGCGGAGAGCGAGAGAAGTTCCGGGGGAGAGGAGGCCGCGTCGACCTCTCAGGGTGCTTCTTCAACGTCCAGCACGGTGCGGATAGCCGCTTCCGATGGGGAGAGCGTCGAGGTCGCGGTCGAGGTCGCGAACGACACGCAGGAGATGGCGCAGGGGCTTATGGGGCGCACGGCGCTGGCCGGGGATGCGGGGATGCTCTTCGTGTACCCCGATGAGCGGGAGTTGTCGTTCTGGATGAAGGACACCCTGATCCCGCTCTCCATAGCCTTCATGGACGCCGAGGGACGCATCGTGGACATCCGGGATATGAAGGCTATGGACGACGAACCGCCCCACTACACCTCGGCTGAGCCCGCGCGTTACGCCCTGGAGGTCAACAAGGGCTTCTTCGCGGAGCGCGGCGTCGAGGTGGGGGACATGGCCCGGTTACCCGGGTAGCGAGGCTGGGCGCCGCGGGCACGTCCGTCCTGGTCTCTACCCGCTCCGTCTCATCCGTCGCCCGCGGTCGTGCTCCGCAGTGCTTCGGCGATGCGGAAGGGGTCCGAGGCGACCACCGGGGCCGCGTACAGCTCCATGGCCCCTATGTCCGAGGTGCGGTTGGCCGGGTCTCCGCGGTCCACGATGCGGACGACCGCTGGGAAGCCCGTCCAGTCCTCGTCGGCGGGTGCCAGGGGGGGCA
>CADCUW010000438.1:2492-4029 GCA_902805985.1 uncultured Rubrobacteraceae bacterium | reverse complement strand
GAGGTGAACTCCTACGTGGTCCACGCGCCTGAGGGCGACGTGATCGTGGACGCGGGGGCGGAGCCTGCGAAGATCCTTGGCGCCGTGAGGGCGCGGGTCGCCGCGATCCTCATCACCCACGCCCACGCCGACCACGTGGGAGCCCTGGACGCCGTGCTCCGGGAGACGAACGCGCCCCTCTACGTCCACCCCGACGCGGCCGAGGCCGCAGGTGTCGGCGTCTACGAGCCGCTGGGCGAAGGACAGGAGCTGGATCTCGCGGGGGAGACCTTCCGGGTGCTCGAGACGCCGGGCCACGCGCCCGGTTCGGTGACTTTTGTCGTGGGGCGGGACCAGATCGTGGGCGACCTGGTCCTCCCCGGCAGCGTCGGCCGCACGGACATCGACGGCGCCTCGTGGGAGGAGATAGAGGTCTCCCTTCGCAAGGTGATGCCGCTCTGGGAGGAAGAGACCCGGCTCTACGCGGGCCACGGCCCGGTACTGCTTGCCCGCGAAGAGCTGGAGACGAACCCGTACCTGCCGCCGGCGGTCTCGTGAGCTACAAGGGGCCGAGGGGCACCTACGACGTCTTCCCCGGCGGCCGGGAGCCGCACGAGAGGGCGGACCTGTGGTCGTACGTCGAGGCTCGCGCGCGCGAGGTCCTCGGCCACCACAACTACAAGGAGGTCAGGACGCCGGTCTTTGAAGAGGTCGAGCTCTTCGCCCGCACGGCGGGGGAGGCCTCGGACATCGTGGTGCAAAAAGAGATGTTCACCTTCAGGGACAAGGGCGACCGTAAGATGGCCTTGAGGCCCGAGGGGACGCCAGGGGCCGTGCGGGCCTACATCGAGCACAACCTGTTCAAGCTCGCGCAGCCTATAAAGCTCTTCTACGTCGGGCCGATGTTCCGCCAGGAGCGCCAGCAGAGGGGACGCTACCGGCAGCACACCCAGATCGGGGTCGAGGCCCTCGGCACCTCCGACCCGCTGGTCGACGTCGAGGTGATCTCCCTCCTGTATTCCATCCACCAGTCTATCGGCGTGAGGGACGAGGTGATCCTCCTGAACAACCTCGGCGACCTGGAGACCCGCCGGGCCTACGTCCCCGAACTGCGCGCCTACCTCCAAGATAACGCCGCCGACCTCGACCCTGACTCCGTGGCCCGCATGGAGACGAACCCTCTGCGCACCTTCGACTCCAAGCACGAGGCGACGCAGGCGGTTCTCGCCGAGGCCCCGAAGATCGGCGCGTTCCTGAGTCCTGAGGCCGCGGAACACCTCGCCGTCGTGCGCGCGGGCCTCGACGCGCTCGGCGTGCCTTATGCGCTGGACGAGGGGCTCGTGCGGGGGCTCGACTACTACACGATGACCGTCTTCGAGGCGAAGAGCGGCGCTCTAGGCGCCCAGGACACGGTCGGGGCCGGGGGACGGTACAACGCCCTGATCCCCGACCTCGGCGGCCCCGACCTCGGCGGCATCGGCTTCGGCACCGGCGTCGAACGGATGCTGCTCGCCGCCGCCGCCAGGGAGGCCGAATCCGCGCTCGACCTCTTCTTCGT
>CADCUW010000438.1:0-2392 GCA_902805985.1 uncultured Rubrobacteraceae bacterium | reverse complement strand
ACAACGCCCTGATCCCCGACCTCGGCGGCCCCGACCTCGGCGGCATCGGCTTCGGCACCGGCGTCGAACGGATGCTGCTCGCCGCCGCCGCCAGGGAGGCCGAATCCGCGCTCGACCTCTTCTTCGTCACGCTCGCACCCGAAGCGCGGGTTCCCGCAATGCGCCTGGCCGGCGCCCTGCGCGCGGAGGGTGTCTCGTGCGACCTGGACTTCGGCGGGCGGGGCGCCAAAGGCCAGTTCAAGCAGGCCGACAGATCCGGCGCGCGTTACGCCGCGATCTTGGGCGAAGACGAGCTCTCCCGAGGCACGATCAAGGTTCGCGACATGGCCTCCGGCGAGGAGAGGGAGATTGACGTCTCCGGGGGCCCGGCGGAGCTTCTGCGGGCGATGGGGGCCTGAGCGGGCCTGTGCCGGATCTCCCGCCGGAACTCCCGACGGAGCTGATCGAGGCCCTGAGCGACGCCCGTCGCGTGGTGGCGTTGACGGGGTCCGGGATCTCTGCCGAGAGCGGCGTTCCCACCTTCAGAGAAGCGCAGACGGGCCTGTGGGCGAGGTACGATCCGCAAGAGCTCGCCACCCCGGAGGCTTTCGCGCGCGACCCGGAACTCGTCTGGAAGTGGTACGCCTGGCGACGCGGACTGGTCGGGCGGGCGCTTCCCAACGCCGGTCACACGGCGCTCGCGGATGTCGAACGGTCCGTGCCGGAATTCTGCCTCGTGACGCAGAACGTGGACGGCCTGCACCAGCAGGCCGGCAGCGATCACGTCGTGGAACTCCACGGCAACCTCCTGCGCAGCCGCTGCCCGGTCGAGAACGTGACCGTAGAGCCCGACGGGGCGGACCATCTCCCACCACTTTGCCCCAACTGCGGCTCCCCACTTCGTCCCGACGTGGTCTGGTTCGGCGAGGCCCTGCCGGCCACAGAACTCGAAGCGGCGTCGGAGGCGGCGCGTTCGTGCGACCTCTTCCTCAGCGTAGGGACGTCAGGGCTCGTCTACCCGGCCGCGTCCCTTCCCTACGAGGCGCTGGAGAGCCGGGCCACCGTGGTCGAGATCAACCCGGATCGCACGCCGCTCTCGCCGCACGCGGACTTCTCGCTGCGGGGGAGGGCGGAGGAGATCCTGCCTCGGCTCGTCGGTGCCACGTTTGGTTAACGGGGTCTTCTCACAGAACGCTGCGTAACTTGTAGAGGCTTTCACTGGGATTCTGGGCGCGGCCCGTACCCTGACCTCTCAAGCCTTCAGAGAGGAGAACGGTTATGGCGGTAGAGGATCTGCGACAGAGCCCGATGATGGGACATATGCTGGATGCCCTGGAGAACGGGGAGGACATCGGCCACTACGGGCGGCTGGTCTTCGCCATGATCGGGCGCCACTTCGTGGACAACGAGGAGCTGGTCGGGCTGCTGACCCAGGATCACGACGCCGGCGAGCAGGAGATAAAGGCGCTCGTGCAGCAGGTCCAGGAGAAGGGCTACAGCCCGCCGAAGCGGGAGAAGATCCTGGAGTACCAGGGCCAGCAGGACTTCCCCATCTGCCCGAACCCCGACGACCCGGACGCCTGCAATCCGTACCAGGAGCTCCAGTTCCCGGACGAGGTTTACGAGTCGATCCAGGAGTACCAGGAAAAAAGACAAAACTCCTGACGATAGGCTTCAGAGCCAAGCTGCCCGCCGGCGCGACCGCCGCTGAAGACCGCTTGGCGATCAACCTGGAGCGCTCCGAGTGGGGCGCTCCAGGTTCGAGTTTTGCCTAGTCGCCCCGGTCCTATCGCCCCCGGTCTTCGGTCTGCGTGATAGTCTCATCTCCCGCTTGAGTCTCCTAACGTACGAGATGGAGGCGATCGCGCGGGGCCGAAGATAAGGAACGGATAATCACCCGGTGAAGAACCACGCCCTTGTGGGCAGGACCCATCGCGCTGGGGTTGTGCGTCTTGCGAAAAATGGGGTCATGGAACCTCACGGCTCCTTCTCGAAATCCCAAGCCCCGTCCCGTGGATGCCGCAATTGGAGGTGTGGAAAGAAGCCGCCTCCTGGATCGCTTAAGAAAAGAGGGCGAGGCTCCGCGGTGATCCTACGCAAGAGGCTCTCGCCTGACTGACGTTCAAGCTCTGCACGCAGCGAGCCGAAGACCTCGAATCTCCCTAGGGAAGGAACCCAAGCGGCTTTTACCAACCAACGTGGAAGGTTGTTTCTACGAACTTCGTGCTGAGGGGGTTCTCGGAAGTCCGAGTTCGGATGCGATGGGGCCCACTCCCGGACCCACGGGGTGTGCGAGGTCATCCGAGCAGCAGGGCGACGACGACTAACAGGATGCCCATCGTGGGCACGTTCCACGCCAACGACCGGACCAGAGGGACCCCGGCCGCGTAGAGGGGCACGTAGACGACGCGGC
>CADCUW010000437.1 GCA_902805985.1 uncultured Rubrobacteraceae bacterium | reverse complement strand
GGTCCCGTCGTCGAGCAAGAGCGCCAGGCTCTCCCCGTCGTAGACCGCCGGACATCCCGAGCAACGCCACACGAAAGTTACGTCTCTCACTTCGGAGATCATGACCACCCCGCTGTTTCTCCGCCAGTCTTTCCCTTCGGCCGACCCCACCCTACACCCACGCCCGCACCACCCCAAGGGAGAAGCGTTAAGGCCGGGTTAAGAAGTTCGTGTCACGCGATGCGACCGACGCCGATGGCAACGGTCTATTCGTAGACCTCCCGCCAGCTCCACTGGACAACCTCCCCGGAGCCCCCGGATGCTTCCAGGATACCTCCACCTTGCGCCGCGTCCCGCCGACGGTCCCCTCCGAGACGACGGGGAAGAAATCCCTGTCGGGGTAGTCGGGCAGGCCGGCGGGGACCCGCTCCGGCGCGTAGCGCCCGTCCCTCTGCTGCGCGGCGGTCTTGGCGGGGATCAGGTACCGGATCGTCACCCTCGCGGCGCCTTCGTCGCCCGGGGCCAGCGTCTCTCCGGGCGCCCCGCTGCTGGGTGAGAGATGCTGCCGGGTGAGAGATAGGCCCAGCCGGTGTTGTCCGGGCCGTCGGCGTCGTAGTGGTCGGGGTTCGCGGCGGCGCGTAGTTGCGCCGCGACGGCCTGGGCGCCGGCGTCGGCTAGGTGCAGCGCCCGCTGGCCCCGGTTCGTCTGGAGCGTCCCTTCCAGGTCGCCCTGCACGACGGCCAGGAGGCCTGCGGCCAGGAGGCCTGCGGCCAGGAGGCCTGCGGCCAGGACCCCGATAAGTACCACCACGATCACGGCCAGCCCCAGCGCCACCCCCGACTCATCCCGCCAGGGACGATGGATCATCGGTTCCTCAGGGCGACGCCCGTCCGGATGACCCGCTCGACGGGCTCCCTACCCGTCTTGCCGTCAACGGAGACCTCAAGCTCCACGCGCACCAGGCTGACATCCCCCTCGCCTCCTGCCGGGTTCCCGTAGGGGTCGAGATACTCGAAGTCGAAGGTGAGCGCCCTGCCATCACCGTCCACGTCCCCGGCGGACTCGACCAGCAGCCTGCCGTTGCGCAGCGGAGCACCGTTGGGGTCGAGCGTGTAGGAGATCCCCTCCCCCGCCTCCGCGAGCCCGGTTGGCGGGTCGACCGTCCTGCGGTTGCCGTTCAGGTCGTTGCCGAAGGCGAGCCGGTCCTCCCCGAGATCCGTGAGCACTCTCGTGTCCCCGTCGGTCCTAGCCTGCGGGTACGCCGCGCAGATCTCTCGCTCCATCCTCGCCAGCCCGAGGCGGGCCGCCTGCACCGCCTCCGCCCTGTTGCGTCCCGCCCCGAAGACCCTCACGCCCGCGTCGAAGAGCGCGTAGAGTGCGAACAGTACGCCGGCCGTCATCACCAGGACCACGAGCGCCTCGGGGAGCGTGAAACCGTCCTCCTCAGCCAGCCTCCGCCTCACGGCGGTTCTCCAGATACGACCCCGAGGGTAGAGTAGGAGCCCTCCTCCCACCGCACGAGCACCTCGACCCGCATCTGCCCGGTGGGCGGCGAGCCTGCGGGGTTGGAGAGCCGCCCGTCCACGAACGCGGTCCTCACGGAGAGGCTGAGGTCGCCCTCGGTGGCGTCCGGCGGCCCGGGCGGCGCGTACCGCTCGACGGCGCTGTCCGCGGCGCCGCCCGGCCTGCTGTAGGGTAGCGCCCGCGCCTCCTCCAGCTTCTCGTTCGCGAGCGCGTGGGCCGCGTCGTACTCGCCGGATGTTGTGGCGGCCCGCAGGCCGGCCTCGAGCATGCCGACCATCGGGACGACGGCGAGGGTGAGGACGACCATCGCCACCGACACCTCGACGATCGAGGAGCCGGTCCCGTCCGCCCACCTACTCGTAGACGATCTCACCAACCCGAACCCTCGCCGTGGCCGCCTGGAAGACCAGGCCGCAGGACGGGCTACCGTCGTCGGAGCTGACCCTGACCGTGCCGCTCGTTCCCGGGCGCAGGGTCCTCGCCGTCCCGTTGGAGTTGAACTCGATAGTCCGCGTGGCCCCCGGCCCGCAACGGCTCGGGGAGACGACGGCGTCGGGATCGCCGCCGGAGCAGTCGGGGTCGAACGTGACGTCCTTTACCTTCGTGCCGTCCGGCAACTCTTTGGGCGTCGGAGGGGTCCCGGGCGCGAGGGCGGGGGAGGTGTCCCTGGCGTCGTATGCGGTCTTCAGCTTGACGAGGCAGTAGTCCGCCCTGGAGCAGGCCACGAGCGGCGTGCCGTCGTGCATGAGCACCAGGCGCCAGTCCGTCAGTTGCTGGGTGGCGTTTGTGTGCGCCAGCCGCATGTCCGCGGCGAGCTGGGCTGCGGCGGCCTCGACCCGCCAGCGCTCCAGCAGGGCGAGGAAGATTATCACGGAGATCGCGACGAGGAGGCCCGCGATGGCGACGGCGGTCAGGACCTCGGGTAGGGTGTAGCCCCGCCGGTCCTTCCAGACGTTCTTGAGCCTCGCCCGCGCACGACACCGTTATCGGCGCAGGGGGACGGCGGTTTTAGCTAGGGGCGCTCGATAAACTCGATGCGGTAACCGTCGGGGTCGCGGACAAAGAAGATGCGCGTGCCGCTGCCCATCGCGTGGGGCTTGCTCTCGAACTCCACGCCGCCGGCCGCCTCCAGCTTCTCGGCCAAGGCGTCGAGGTCCTCGACGGCGAAGGCGACGTGGCTGTAGCCCGTGCCGAGCGCGTAGGGCTCCTCCTGGTCGTGGTTGAGGGTGAGTTCCAGCCTGGGCTCGGGGTCGCCGGGGACGGCGAAGAAAGCGTTGGTCGCGTCGTCGCCGATCGGCACCCGGCGGGCGAGCTCCAGGCCGATCTTGTTGGTGTAGAAGTCTATGGACCTCTCGAGGTCGAGGACCCTGTAGCAGGTGTGGACGTACTGCATCGCTCACTCCTTTGCCGCTAAGTGGCTACCAACTCCTGGTGACAGCAGCATTGTAGCGACTCGAGGGGGTTACCGCGGAGGGGGCGCGGTCCCGACTCTCTTGAGGTCCACGCTGTAGAGGTCGTAGCGGTCGCTGGGTTCGTCCCGCGGTACAAAGCCGGGCAGCCTCCCTAGCGCGGCGTCGAGGTTGGAGCCGACCTCGACCATCACCAGGTCCACGTCGTTGCGGCGCAGGATCTGGGCACCCCGTCCGAGGGTCGTCCCGCTGAAGAAGTCCCTGACGTCCCGGGCACCCCGGGGAACTTCGATCTGGCCGGGCACGCGCTCCTCCAGCCTGGGGAGGGCGTTCAGGACGAGGCCGCCCCTCCGGCTCACCACGTTGGCCTCCGGCGAGTAGGCCGGTATGCGGGCCCCAAGGAGGTCCGAGGCGAGCACGACCTTGGACGAGTCGATCTCGTCCCGGAACCAGGGGTAGATGGGGTCGACGGGGTAGAAGCCCGCCTCTCTGGAGCTCTCCTTGTGGTCCAGGATGGTCTTCAGGCCGTCTTGGGCCGACGGCACGGCAGCCACGGACAGGGCTACAACGACCAGGGGCGGCAGGACCAGGCGAAGAAGGTTGGCCCGATCCCCGATCCACGCGAGCGCCCGCCACGCGAGCCAGCCGAAGGCCAGGAGCGCGGCGAGCGGGATGGGCCAGGCGAGGCGCCAGATCTGGCCGGGCAGGACGAGCTCGTCGCCGAGAAGGGTGGTTACGGGAGGAACGTAGACGGCGAAGGTGGTAAGGAGCATGGTGCCGAGAAGCAGCTGGGCAGCGATGCTCCGCTCCACGCGCCAGAGCAGGAACGGCACGCTTGCGAGGAAAGCCACGGCGAGGAGCGGGTCGAGCAGCAGCGACGGGTGCATCATGTACGAGCCGTCGGCGAACTCGAAGATGCGGGCCCTCTCCGGGCTCACGAAGACCATGTTCCTGAGCACGTCCGGGTCGCCGGAGTTTATGTCCGAGTCCGCGAGCACGTCGGTCAGCGGACTCCCGGTGAAGGTCGGGATCAGGACGGCCGGAAGGATGATGACGATTATCCCCGTGAGGCCCATCGCCGAGACCCTAGCCCACGAGGCGCGGCTTCTCGGGTTCGCCGCCA
>CADCUW010000436.1 GCA_902805985.1 uncultured Rubrobacteraceae bacterium | reverse complement strand
GAGGCGAGCGCAGGAGAAGGTGGGGAGGGCACATGCTTCGGCGACTCGGGTGGGCCGTACTTCCTCCCGCGAGACCAGCGGACGATAGTGGCCGTCACCTCCTTCGGGCTCAACGGGGTATGCGCGGGGGCGGGATACGGCCAAAGGGTCGACCTGCCCGTGGTGCTGCGGTGGGTAAGGACGTTCCTGTAGGGGAGCACGAACTGTTATATGGTAGGGGACCTGGGCTACGCGTCCAGGCCCTTCTTTATGCCCTTATTCACCGGACTGCGTAGAAGGATCATTCTCCGAAGTCCTTATCCAGGATCCCGTAAAACTCTGGCACCGAACAGCGGGAAGGGCGGCCCCAACAGCCTGCCACGATCGAGGCCCGCTACAACATCTGGGATACGTGCATAAAAATCTGCCCCGCCGGATGCGTGCGTCGGGGCAGGCACTGGTTGTCTTTCGCCTCCTCGGAGGTTCCCGAATGCTGCCCCGTTGCGCTGAGGCTGCTAGGTCACAATGGCGGTCTGCGCGATTCCGTGCGACCCCACCACCGCTCTAAATGCCAGCGCCTGCGTTGCCCCGGCGTGCGCGGACCCACTAGAAGGCCGTAGAACTCGTGCCCGCAGACGCCCCGCCCGCACGACCGTTCCGCGTCGGATACGCCGTTGCCCGCGACGAGGCCTTGGTGCTCCGTTCGGTCGCTGATTATGGGGCCTTACGCGTCGCGTACCTGTCTGACCAAGCGAAGGGCGCTTGTACGTTGCCGATAGCGGAGCCGCATACCGCAAGCATCCGCGCCGGGCCGCGTGTAGAGTGCGGCGCGTAGAAGCCGGAGAGGCAGGGAGGCACGCGGCGTGGCGCGAGGAGGTCGGTTCGTCGACGAGTTCGGGAAGCAGGCCGAGGGGGCGGTCGAAAAGGCCAGTCCGTGGATCGAACGGCTCGCGCGGGTCGGCTACGCGGCCCACGGGACAGTCTACGCTCTGGTCGGGGTGCTGGCGCTGCGGGCGGCGTTCGGCGCCGGCGAGATTGCCAACCAGGAGGGCGCCCTGCGCTGGGTTCTCCTCGCGCCGATGGGCAAGTTGGTGCTCGGCGGGATCGTTCTGGGCCTCCTAGCGTACGCAATGTGGCGCCTCTTCCAGGGCCTACTCGACCCCGAGAACGAGGGCACGGACGTCAGGGGGATCGCCAAACGCCTGGACCACGCCCTGAACGGTCTGTTCCACGCCTCGCTGGCCGTAAGCGCCGGGTTCCTGGTCCTGGGAGCCTCGCGTGGCGGGGGTGGCACGCTAGACGACTGGACGGCCCACCTGATGGTCCAGCCGTTTGGCCGCTGGCTGACGCTGATCGTGGGGGCGGCGGTCGTGGGCGCCGGTCTCTACCAGTTCTACAAGGCTTACAGGGCCGACTTTCGGGACGAGCTGAAGCTGGGCGAGATGGGTGCCCGAGAGGACTGCTGGGCCACCCGCGCCGGTCGGATTGGCTACGCGGCCAGGGGGGTGGTCTTTGGCTTGGTGGGCGCCTTCCTTATGCAGGCGGCCCTGCAAACCGCACCGGACAAGGCCCGCGGCCTGGGCGGCGCCCTGCGAACCCTAGCCGGCCAGCCCTTCGGCCCGTACGCCCTGGGTACCGTCGCGCTGGGGCTCCTGGCCTACGGCGCCTTCATGTTCGTCGTGGCGCGGTACCGCAGGATCGAACCGGCCTGATCGCTCTTCCTTGCCAACGCGGCCGGCGGCGTGCCGCGTTGGCACGATACGCACCCGGCTAAAGGTGGCACCACCTCCTGATAAGTCGGACGGTCAGGCGCGCCACCGACGAGCTTCGCCTTGATGCTCACTCAAACCGCCATCGGTTAGGGTGTTGCGCAAAGCTCGGCGCTGTCCTTGCATGCGTGAGTCCCCGAAGGCGGTGGCGATTTGCCCCAGGCTGCGCCTCCCCCGCGCGGTCGGGAAGGCGTCGTCCGATGATAGGCGGCCAGCGAGCCGCTAGAAGCGCGCGTCACGATCGCATATCCTGCGGCTTACGATGAGAAGGGTAACGCCGTGGCTCGCCATAGCGGTCGTCCTTGCCGACACCGCCTACCTGCTCCGCGGCCAAGGGCGCCCGTGGTGGCGCCCCTGCGACGGCCTCTGTTTGTGGTCCGGCGACGCCTGGGGCTCGGACAACTCCCAGCAACTGCTCGGCTCGTTCATCTTCACGCACGTGCTCCACGGCTTCGTGTTCTGCGGGCTGCTCGCGCTCGTCTTACCGCGCCTGTCGGCGCTTTGGCGGATCTGGGCGGCAATCTCGATCGGGGCTCTCTGGGAGGTGGCCGAGAACTCGGAGCTTGTCGTCCGGCGCTACCGCGAATGGACCGTGGCGCACGGCTACAACGGGGACACGATCGTGAACTCGTTCAGCGACATCCTCGCCCGCGGCATCGGGTTCCGCCGCACGCTTGCGGTGTTCGTGCTGACGGAAGCGATGCTGGTCGTTTGGATCAGGGACAGCCTCCTGCTGAACGTCCTCATGCTGATCTACCCGATAGACGCGATCAAAGAATGGCAGGCGGCGGGCCACTAGCGGCGGGTGGAGCGTGCGACTCTTTGGCCAACTTGTCGCGCAAGTCTAATATTACACACCACTGTCTACACCAGTAGGGTAGAGTCCCGCTTTCTACGCGAGACGAGATGGCCATCAGAGACGTATGCGGGCGTTTCTTGAGCTCCTCCCACTCGGTTTAGGGCCGTGCCGTGGCAGACATCCCCGACTTCAACCGCACGCTGGTCGAGGCGCTCGCCGGGCGATAGGGGAGGGGTGGCGCATTACTGGGAACTCCAAGGAAGTTGCGGCCGAAGGCCTCTAGGAGGTGGCCCTTCTCCTTTAAGCGCAGAAAGGCCTAGCAGAGCTGTCAAAGCACAACGAGCGTCTGGCCGAGGGTCGCAACCTCTAATTCCCCGACGGCAGCGGTCGGTGAGACAGAGCTGTGACCTCGCGTTGCTTGGCGGAGGCGGGCCGGAGCGCCGTCACCCGTGGGGCCCGGTCGTCCGTCCTGTACTCAGGCACGGGTCCGATAACTAGACCAGGGTACGGTGCGCAAACCCCGTCCCGGTCGTATCCTCGGAGTGTGCGAATAACCGAGAACGGGCTGCCAAACGAGAGGAGCGTAGATTGTGGATAACGTGATACCGAGACTCTATGCCACCGCGCCGCAACCCCTGTCGTTCGCGCCTTCCGTCGGGGTTCGAAGCTTCCTTCTGGAGCGCGACGAAGGCAATCTGCTCGTCTACAGCAACAGCATCGTCAAGCAGGAGGTCGACTTCATACGGGAGAAGGGCGGCATCTGGCGGCAGTACCTGAACCACGGCCACGAAGCGTGGGCGGCGGAGGCGGCCGGTGCGTGGGTCGCGAGCACTTTCGAGGCGCCGGTGTACGCCCACGAGAACGAGAAGGAGGAGGTCTCTCGGGCCTACCATGTGGATGGAACGTTCTTCGGGCGGCCCACCCTCGGGGACGACTTCGAGGTCATACCGATCCCGGGTCACACGAGCGGGGCGACGGCGTTTCTCTGGGACACGGGGAGCACCGTAGCCTCTTCACCGGGGACTCCATCGTCCTCGAAAAGGACGAGTGGGTGGCGGCGCTGCTGGATTCGAGCGATCGCGCAGAGTACATAAAGAGTCTGGAATTGATCCGTGGGCTAGACTTCGACGTGATGGTACCTTGGGCGGCGTCCCTCGACGGGACCTACTACGGTTTCACCGACAAGAGCGACATCGGGCGGCGCATCGACGAGATCCCGAAGGGGATGCGCCGCGAATAGGAGCTTTCTCCAATAGGCTACGGTCGGCAACGGAAGTCGGCTCTTCCTGCGGAAACGTCGCTTTAGGCGCAACCTCTAAGGCGTGCGGGGCAACGAAAGACCCGGATACGCCGCTACCCGGCGCAGCAGACCGGCACCCCGGCCACGTAGCATCAGCGCCGGTCCTCGCTGGGCTCGAAGGAGGCGATTACCGGGTGACCGCTGCTGTGGTGGCGCTTGGCCCTTTCCGGCTCTGGCTTGTATCTACCCTGCTTGCACAGTCGCCATGCCCATACGATAGAATGGAAATCGGTCGCGGCGGCAACCGTTCTTACCACGATCGTCCTGCGCCGCCTCCATCAACTTCCTCTCTCACGCGGGCCTTTTGGACCCGGACGGCAGAGCAACCGCGCCAATGCGGCCCATCAGAGAACGTGCCGGGACGGTCGTGGTCTGGACGGCTGGCGTCGGCGCTGCTAATAATGACCGGCGGGAAGAAGTTCTTCGGCCTTACGATCGTCTGCCCGAGGAGGCAAGCGCGTGACGGACAAGAACGACGGCCACGGTCTCCATCCGAGGGTCAAAGAGCTGGCCAGCGGAGAAAACTTCGCGGCGCTCACGACGATCATGCCCGACGGCCACCCCCAAACCCAGGTGATGTGGGACGACGCCGACAGCGATCACCTCCTGATCAACACCGAGGTGCACCGCCAGAAGTTCAAGAACGTCGAGCGCGACCCGACGGTCACGCTCACGATCTGGGAGAAAGACGATCCCTACAACTTCGTCGAGGTGCGCGGGGAAGTCGTGGAGAAGGCGAAAGGGCCGGAGGCGCGGGAGCACATAGACGAGCTCTCCCACAAGTACCACGGCAGGGCTTACGGTACCCCGATCCGAAGCGAACGGGTGGTGCTCAGGATCGCCCCCTTGCGGCAAGTGATCCGCACGCCCTCCTAGCTGATCGGCGCCATCGCGCTTCGTTCCGACCGGCGTCTCCCCCGCGTGGGCCCTGCGAACCGTACTGCAGCCGCACTGCAATCCGCCCCCGACGGGGCATTCTCGTACCCGCCAGAGCCCCGTTTGGACCGCCCCTCGAGGCCCGACCGCCCACTTGTGGCTCGGAAGGTTGCGGGTTCGAGCCCCGTCGGTCACCCTAAAAGGAGCCCTTGGGGACGGGCGGAGCGATCACACTCCGCTAGCTTCCGACGCGATTCTGGGGCTTCCTTAATGCGATCGGTAATACGATTGGGGCGCTAGTCAACACCTCTGACTGGGATGCTGACGAACAAACCTGTAAGATGCTCCAGTCGGCAACGATCTTGACCAGTTCGAATCTCCCGATCTTTGGCTTGTCCGCACCGCTTCAGGTCATGACTACCATGTTGCGGTCCCTCAGGGGCGCCGGTGTAGGACGATCGGGAACGCGTAGGTCTTCGGAGTAGCCTACCTCCAAGACGAACAGGTATACTTGCACCGTTGATAGGGCCAACGGCGGGAGGGCGACTTAGACCCCTCGGATCACGATCAGAACGATCTCGGCGACGGGGTAGCTGACGGCGACAATAAGCCCAGGCATGCGAACGCTCTCCTGGGAGAGGGCTGGCTGCGCTCGGTTGTGGAGAACTCCTCGGAGATCGTCACGGTAGTGGACCCGGATGGCACGCTGCGCTACGCCAACCCCGCCTGGGAGCGGGCCTTGGGCTACGACCCCGAGCAGGCCGTCGGCACGATGAACGTCCTCGACCACGTCCACCCCGAGGACCTTGCCCACGTTTTGGAGGAAACCGAGAAGGCCCTGGCCAAGGGAGGGGCGGCCACCAACGAGGCCGAGTACCGCTTCAGGCGCAGGGACGGCTCTTGGCGGTGGATGCAGAGCGTGGGCACCTACCTGCTCGACGACCCTGCGGTGGGGGGCGTGGTGGTCACCTCCAGGGACGTGACGGAGGGCAAGGAGGCAGAGGAAGAAAAAACCAAACTGGCACGTCGGGCAACGTTACGAGCCGACATAAGCGCCGCCTTGGCCGGAGGCGGTCCCCTGCGGGACATCCTGCAGCGGTGTACGGAGGCGATGGTGCGACACCTGGGAGCGGCGTTCGCCCGCATCTGGACGCTCGACGAAGGCAAGGACGTGCTTGAGCTACGGGCCAGTGCGGGGATGTATACCCACACCGACGGCTTCCATGGTCGAGTGCCCCTCGGCAGCTTCAAGATCGGCCTCATCGCCCAAGCGCGGCTACCGCACCTAACCAACGATGTCTTGGGCGATCCCCGCGTCCACGACAAGGAGTGGGCCGAACGCGAAGGAATGGTGGCCTTCGCCGGTTATCCCCTCCTGGTCGAGGGCAAGGTGGTGGGGGTGGTGGCGTTGTTCGCCCGTCACGCTTTTTCCGAGGACACCACCGAGGTGCTCGCTTCCGTGGCTGATGCCATCGCTCAAGGGATCCAGCGCAAGTGGACCGAATCCGCCCTGCAGGCGAGCGAAGAACGCTTCCGCTCCTTGGTGCAGAACGCCTCCGACACGATCACGATCCTCGACGCCGACGGTGTGGTCCGCTACGTAAGCCCGGCCGTGGAAAGTATGCTGGGCTATCGGCCCGAAGAGCTGACCGGTATCCACATGTTCGGGCTTGTCCATCCGGACGATGTGGAGCGGGCATCGGGCTCGTTCGAAGAGGTTCTGGGTAAACCCGGGAGCTCCTCGCCTCTGGAATTTCGGGTCCCGCACAAAGACGGCTCTTGGCGTCACATGGAGGCGACCCTAACCAACCTCCTCGACGATCCGGGGGTCTCTGGCGTGGTTGTGAACGCCAGGGACACAACCGAGCGCAATGAGGCAGAAGAGCGCTTGCGGGAAGCCGAGGAGAGGTACCGCACCCTCGTCGAGCGGGTGCCGGCCATGACCTACATACACCGCCAGGTTCCCGGAGGGTTCAGCGGCACGATCTACGTCAGCCCCCAAGTCGAGGCCGTACTGGGCTATACCCAAAAGGAGTACACCTCGGACCCTGAGTTCTGGCAGACCATACTGCACCCCGACGACCGTGAGCGGGTCCTGACTGCCGACGAGAGTACGGGCGAGAGCGGGGAGCCCTTCGACCTCGAATTCCGCATGATCGCCAAAGACGGCCGTGTGGTGTGGTTCAGGGAGAGCGGGACGCTCGTGCGGGACGAGGAGGGTCAGGGCCAGATCTGGCACGGGGTCATGGTCGACATCACAGAGCTAAAGCGCACCGAGGGAGAGTTGAGGGAGACTGAAAACCGCTACCGTACCCTCGTCGAGCGGATACCTGCGGTCACTTACATAGAGCGGGTAACGGACGGTCCAGAAGAGCCGCTCTACACCAGCCCCCAGATCGAGACAATACTCGGCTACGCCCCCGAGGAGTGGATGGAGGGCAGGCTGTGGCCCAAGCGCCTGCACCCCGACGACCGCGAGAGAGTCCTTGCCGCCGACGAGCGCTTCGAGGGGGGGACAGACGAAGTCTTCGACGAGGAGTACCGGCTGCTGGCCAAGGATGGCCGTGTGGTGTGGGTGCGCGATGAGGCGGTGGTGCTGAGGGATGGGGAGGGCAAGCCCCTGTACTGGCAGGGCATCATGCACGACGTTACCGAGCGCAGGGAAGCCGAAGAACGCCTCGAATACCAGGCCTTCCACGACGGCCTCACCGGTCTCCCGAACCGACGGCTTTTCCTGGACCGCCTCGGTCATGCCCTGGCCCGTACGCAAAGGCGACGGGGCAAGCGGGTGGCGGTGCTGTTCATGGACCTCGACGAGTTCAAGGTCGTAAACGACTCGCTAGGGCACGGGACGGGCGACAAGTTACTGGTGGCCGTTAGCGAACGCCTCAAAGGGTGCCTCAGGCACGAGGACACCCTGGCTCGCTTCGGCGGGGACGAGTTCACCGTGTTGCTCGAGGACATAGAGGACCCCGACGAGCCTATGCGGGTGGCGAAGCGGATCATCGACAAACTCAGGGATCCGTTGGAGCTGGACGGGCGGGGACTCTACGCTAGGGCAAGCATCGGCATTGCTTTGGGCGAGGATCGGACCAAGAACCCGGAGGAACTAATGAGGGAGGCGGACACCGCCATGTACCGGGCCAAGGCCGAGGGCTCGGGCTACACGGTGTTCGACCCGACCATGCACGGACGGGCGGTGTTCCGTCTGGAGCTAGAGAACGACCTTAGGCGGGCTGTAGAGGAGTACGAATTCGTCGTGCATTACCAGCCCATAGTCAACCTGCAGACCGGGGAGCTGTGGGGAACGGAGGCGTTGGTGAGGTGGGACCACCCCGAGCGGGGCATCCTAAACCCGGACGAGTTCGTGCCGTTGGCCGAGGAGAGCGGGCTGGTGGTGCCGATGGGGGAGCAGGTCTTGAGGGAGGCCTGCCTCAAGGCGAGTGAGTGGCAAGAATCTCACCCCCGCACTCCTCCTTTGGTGATGTCAGTGAACCTCTCGGTCAGGCAGCTATCCCGCCCCAACCTGGCCGAGTCCGTCGAAGGGATCCTGAAAGAGACCGGGCTTGCAGGGAGCTGTCTCACGCTGGACATTACAGAGACGGTCTACGTGAAGGCGCTGGCAGGCAACACGGCGACCCTGGACCGCTTGAGGGGGCTAGGAGCGAAGATCTCCATAGACGACTTCGGTATGGGATACTCCTCGTTGGCCTACCTCAAGCGCCTACCCGCTGACTCCCTAAAGATTGACAGATCCTTCATGAGGGGCTTGTGCGAGGACGTGGAGGACACGGCGATCGTTCACATGATCATAGAGTTGGCGCACACTCTGGGATTGGAGGTCGTGGGGGAGGGGGTAGAGCGCGAGGAGCAGGCGGGCCTACTACGCGAGATGGGCTGCGATATGGCGCAAGGCTACCATTACTCCAAGCCGCTTCCTGCCCAAGAGATTTCGGCGCTCCTCTCGTCGGGTACCCGCATCTGAGTGTCAGTTAGCGGGTTACGGACGGATTGTTGCGTGCCGAAAAGCCGGCACATGCTCTTGCGGAGGTGACACCGTTTGGGTAATTGATGAGAGCTTATTTGCCCAGCGCGTCCTCCATCGCCAACGCCGCCGTGTCCCCGAGTCCCGGTATCCCGTGGCTGTAGACGTCCAGCCTGATCGACACGCTCGAGTGGGCCAGCATCTCGAGGACGGTCCTCGGGTGGACGCCCTTCGTGAGCAGCGTCGCGCAGGTGTGCCTGAGGTCGTGGAAGCGTATGTTGGTTAGCTCGCTTTTCGTTCAGACCAGCACCTCGTCCACATAGCAGTATCGCCAGGCCTCCCCCGGCTGGAAGGACCGCACGATCGGGTGCTCCGTCGCGCGGTAGTGCTTTGTGGCGTGTTTGTTCTTGCTCGAGTCGCAACAACCAACGTGCCCGCAGCTCAGGCATTCGCGCAGGTGGACCCAAGAGTCGCCCAATCGGAGGCACTCCTCGCAGCCCTCCGCCGAGGGGCTGACATCGCGTATCTGGTCGAGGTGCGTGCAGTTCGCGGCCATTGCTGGCTCCTTCCGTTGGGGTTGGTTAGGCCAGGGCGACTTCGTAGGAGGAGTCACCGGCGGGGGAGAGGGCTGCCCGGAACAGGACGGCGTTGCGTCCCCGAAGCGATGAGGACGAGTCACAGCAGCCGACGTGGCCGCAACTCAAACACTCCCTCAGATGGACCCAGCTATCGCCCGTCTGCAAGCACTCCTCGCACCTTTCGGCGCTCGGTTCTACGTCTTTGATCTGGTCTAGGTGCGTGCACGCTTGCATGGCTCTCCTTCCGTTCGAATTATTCCGGCCGGATCTAGTCCGACCCATCGAGGCCCGCGCCCCGCAGGGCATCCTCCAGGTTGTGGTAGCGGAAGATCCCCGCCACCATCCCCCCGTCGAGCACGAACGCCGTGGCGACGATCGTCTCAGAGGTCGTCTCACCGGTGCGCGCGTCGCGCCAGGCCGCCGCCTCCTCCACAACCACGGTCCGGTCGCCCTGGAACAGACGGAGGGGCTCCATGCGGACGTTCGCCCGCCCGACCCAGTCCACGAGCACCCCCCGGCCGCGGGCAGAGCCCCGCGGCCCCCCGACCTCGACCTCCGGGTGGGAGAGGGCAGCCAGACGCTCCGCGTCGCCGGCGTTCAGGGCCTCGTGCCACGCGAGGACCGCCTCCATCTCGGGGGCCCTCACGCGGGGGCGGCCTTCGCGTCGGGCTGCCCGGCTTCCTGCGTACGGGCGGTGCTTCCCTTGCCCTCGATGATCAGGGCAGCGGCCAGGGCGCTCAGGAGGGCGAGGCCGGCCGCCACGAACATCGCCACCCGGAAGCCCGCGACGAAGGCCTCGGCGATCGCCGCGTCCACGGCCGCCGCCGTACCCCCTGACAGCCCCTCCGGCACCTCCGCGCCGCCAAGGTCCACCTTCTCCGTTTCGAGCTGCTGGACGGCCGCCGGCGGGAGGTCAAGGTTCGCCACGCTGGCGTCCAGGGCGGCGGAGAAGGTGAGGAAGACGAAGATGCCGAGAACCGGGATGGCGAGCAGGGCCGCCGTGCGGGAGACGGCGTTGTTCACGCCAGACGCCAGGCCAGAGTGGCGGCCGGTAACAGAGTTCATCGCCGTCGTGGTGAGGGGGGCTATGACCAGGGACATCCCGAAGCCCTGCACGCAGATGGCCGGGAAGAACGTCGTCCAGTAGGAGCCGTCCGTGCCCGGCAGGGCGAAGAGCAGGAAGCCGCCCGCCGCTATCGTCGGGCCGATGACGAGCGGGAGCTTGGCCCCGTAGCGGGTAACGAGGCCGCCGGCCCAGCGGCTCATCAAGAACGTTATGATGATGAACGGCAAGAACGCGCTCCCCGCCGCCGTCGCCGAGTATCCGTGAACCTGGATCAGGTTGAACGGCAAGAAGTACAGCGACCCCCCGAGCCCCGCATACAACAGCAGCGTCAGCAGGTTCGCCCCCGTAAAGTTGCGGGTTCGAAAGAGCGTGAGCGGCATCATGGGCTCCCGTGAGCGCCTTTCCACCACGACGAACCCGACCAGGGCCGCCGCGCCCGCGAGCAGGGAGAGCAGCACTATCGGATCCGTAAAGCCGTTGCTCTGGACCTCGATCAGGCCGAACACGACCCCGCCGAGACCGACCGTCGCGAGCACCGCCCCCGGAATGTCCAGCCGCCGGGCGTCGGGGTCGCGGCTCTCCGGCACGTGCCGCGCCACGATGAGCAGGACCACCACGGCCAGCGGGACGTTGATCAGGAACGCCGCCCGCCACGAGACGTTCTCGACCAGGTAGCCGCCGAGCACCGGGCCCAAAGCCGCCGTGATCCCCGAGAACCCGGACCACGTCCCTATGGCCCGGCCGCGCCGGGCCTCGTCGAAAGAGGCGCTGATGATCGCCAGCGACCCCGGCACCAGCATCGCCCCGCCGATACCCTGCACCGCCCGCGCCACGATGAGCTGCATCGGTGTCAGCGCGAGGCCGCACGCGACCGAGGCGACGGCGAAGATCACGATTCCCAAGGAGTAGATTCGTCTCCGGCCGTAGTGGTCGCCCAAAGAGCCGCCGACCAGGATCAGGGCGGCCAGAAACAGGGCGTACGACTCGACGATCCACTGCGCGTCGACCGCGGTAGCACCCAGACGCTCCTGGATCTGGGGCAGCGCCACGTTCACGACCGTCCCGTCGATAAACGCCATCGCGGAGCCTATGATGGTCGCCGCCAGCACCCACGGCTCCGATAAAGGCCCGCACGGCGAGGCGGCCGGCTTCGACCGCACGACCCCTTCATCACACGGCGCTCTAAGCGTTGCCAAGCCGTCCCTCCTCTCCCGATCCCATCATCCTAGAAAGACGATCCCGGTTGCGTCAGGAACTCGGCCTCCTCGGGCGTCGTCTCCCGCCCGAGAAGGGCGTTCCTGTGCGGAAAGCGCCCGAACCTCTCCACGATGTCTCTGTGCCCGACCGCGTACTCCACGACGTCGGGCCCCCCCGGCTCGGCCGCCAGCCCCTCGAAGAGATCCACCGAGCGGCGCTGGTCGTCGACGTCCTCGGCGTGCATGAACGGCATGTAGAGGAACATCCGCCCGTACGCCGGAAGCTCCCGGTCGAGTGCGTGGTCGATGGCGTGCTTCGCCGTGTCCAGTGCCTTCTCGTCGGTGGCGTGGGTCCTGGCGTCGCCGCGGAACATGTTGCGGGGGAACTGGTCGAGCGCGATGACGAGCGCCAGGCAGCTCTCCGCCTCCTCGCGCCAGCCGTCGAGCTCTCCCGCCGCCGCCCGCTCGTGGAGGTCGGCGAAGCGGTCCGTGACCTCGCGGTCGAAGGCTTCGTCCTTCTGGAACCACTGGCTCCTGAACTCTCCGTAGCCCGGCTCGCCGCTCCTGCCGAACCAGAAATCTAGGACCTCCGCGGGTTCATTCGGCACGGGAGATCACCGCCACGTCCTCGTCCTGGCTGGTCCGGGTCCGACCTTCGAGGCGGCTGCGGTAGCCCTCGATCATCCACAGCTCGGGGACTATCTCCGAGACGAGCTCGCCGTCGTCGAACATCCTGACCATCGAGCTCTCGGAGACCACGACCGCTACGGCATCTGTATGCCTGGAGATGGAGGCGCCGGCCACGTGACGGCTGCCGAGGCCCAAGGGGAGGTCCAGGTTGTCGGAGGCCGCGTCGATGTAGCGGGCGGCCGAGAGGACGACGCCCGCGTTCGAGACGACGAAGGCGCCGTCGAGCTGGGCGAGCTCCTTGATGGTCTCGCGCACGTTCGGGTCCTCGACGTACTTGTCCTCGTCGGGGTGGCCCTGCAAAGGGTCCAGGATCATGGGCTTCGAGCGCCGCATCACCTCCCCCGAATCGCCGACCACGAACAGCGTGCCTATCTTGCGCCCCTCCCGTCCCTCGCGGGCTATCTCTACCGCGAGCGAGACGATCTGCTCGAGCACCCGCGTGTTTACCTCCCGCCTCTCCGAGCAGATCTCCTCATATATCTTCGCCCTCGACAAGATTACCCTCCGTTCCGAGTCTCTACGTTCAGCGGCAACCTCACCGCGAAGCTCGTACCCCGGGGGCCGCTCTGCACGGAGATGTCCCCGCCGTGCCCCCTGACCACCCTTCGGGCGACGTCAAGCCCGAGCCCGGTGCCGGACCCCACCTCTTTTGTCGTGAAGAAGGGCTCGAAGACGCGGGCCCTGAACTCGGGCGGTATCCCCGGCCCGTCGTCGGAGACCTCCACGACCACGGCCTCCCTCTCCCGGAAAGCCCGCACCCGGACGCTCCCCCCGCCGGCCACCGCGTCCGCGGCGTTGTCCAG
>CADCUW010000435.1:12638-13062 GCA_902805985.1 uncultured Rubrobacteraceae bacterium | reverse complement strand
ACCCCTGGGCGATCTACACCTCAGACGGCTCCCTCTCGGCCCACTTCGAGCACACCATAGCCGTCACCGAGGACAGGCCCTGGGTATTGACCAAAAACGGCGGTCCCGGCGGGTAGAGATAGGGGTTCGTGCTGTGAGCGGCCGGGCCGACGTGATAAGATATGCGTTTGGTTCCAGCCACTTTGTAACTATTCGGGAAGAGGAGGTCCTTGGCCAAAGAAGACGTCATAGAGGTTGAAGGCATCATCACCGAGGCGCTGCCGAACACCCAGTTTCGGGTCGAGCTCGACAACGGGCACAACGTATTGGCGCACATCTCGGGCAAGATGCGGATGAACTACATCCGGATTTTGCCGGGTGACAGGGTGAAGGTGGAGTTGAGCCCCTACGACTTGAGCCGGGGACGGATAACTTACAGGTTCAG
>CADCUW010000435.1:2070-12628 GCA_902805985.1 uncultured Rubrobacteraceae bacterium | reverse complement strand
GGGACGAGTGTGAAACCGATATGCGAGCGGTGCAAGGTAATAAGGCGTCGAGGGGTGGTGCGGGTCATCTGCCCGAACCCCAGGCACAAGCAGAGGCAGGGATAGCATGGCGCGAATAGCAGGGGTAGACCTGCCGAGGGAGAAGAGGGTAGAGGTAGGGTTGACCTACATCTTCGGCGTGGGGCGCTCCACGGCGAGGAGAATCTGCCGCCAGACCGAGGTCGATCCCGACACCAAGGTGCGGGATCTCGCGGAGGGCGAGGTCGGCAAGATCCGTACCTACATAGACCAGAACATCGAGGTCGAGGGCGACCTCAGGCGCGAGACCAACCAGAACATCCGGCGGCTCATAGACATCGGGTCCTACAGGGGGATCAGGCACCGCAGGGGCCTCCCCGTGCGCGGGCAGCGGACCAAGACCAACGCCCGCCAGCGCAAGGGACCGAAGCCGTCCATAGGTGGGAGGAAGAAGAGGTAGATGGGTAGACAGAGGCAACAGCGGGGGCGCACGCGGGGTGCCAGCCGGTCGCGGCGCAGGGTGCGCCGCAACGTAACCACCGGTGTGGTCCACATAAAGAGCTCCTTCAACAACACCATAGTCTCCGTGAGCGACCAGGAGGGCAACGTCATAGCCTGGGAGTCTGCCGGGTCCCTGGGGTTCAAGGGGAGCCGCAAGAGCACGCCGTACGCGGCCCAGATGACCGCCGAGTCGTGCGCCAACAAGGCAATGGACCAGGGTGTGCGGCGCGTGGACATAGAGGTGAAGGGCCACGGCTCGGGCCGGGACATGGCCGCGAGGACCTTCCAGTCGATGGGCGTTGAGGTCCTCGGCATCAGGGACGTGACGGGCCAGCCGCACAACGGGTGCCGGCCGTCCAAGAGGCGCAGGGGGTAAGCAGAGATGGCTAGATACACGGGACCGAGGGGCCGGCGCGACCGGCGGGCGGGGGTAATGCTCTCGTCGATGCGCAAGAACCCGCTGGAGAAGAAGCCCTATCCCCCTGGCGAGCACGGCCGGGGCCGCCAGCGGCAGACGGAGTACGGGATGCGCCTCTTGGAGAAGCAGAAGGCGCGCTGGTACTACGGGGTCTCCGAGAAGCAGTTCAGGCGGGCCTACGACAAGGCGACCAGGATGCAGGGCGTCTCGGGCGAGAACCTGCTCCGGCAGATGGAGCTCCGGATGGACAACGTCGTCTACCGGATGGGCTTCTCGAGTAGCCGCCCGCAGTCGCGCCAGCTCGTCGTCCACGGCCACTTCCTCCTCAACGGCCGCAAGCACAACATCCCTTCGGCGCTTCTAAAGCCGGGGGACGTCGTGACGGTCAGGGAGAAGAGCCGCAACCTGGAGCCCATAGTGGGCGCCGTCGAGAACGTGGTGGCGGTCCCGGCTTGGCTCGAGGCCGACCACGACAACTTCACGGGCAGGCTGCTCCACACGCCGGCGCGGGACGAGATCGACACGCCCGTCGAAGAGCAGCTCATCATCGAGTTCTACAGCCGTTAACGCAATTCTCTCTTAGCAGGTGGTTTTTTGACGATGTTGGACATAGCACCCCCCCGTTTCAGGGTGGAAGAAGAAGAAAGCCAGCGCGGGACGTTCATCGCCGAGCCGCTGCCGCGGGGCCTCGGGCACACCATAGGCAACTCTTTGCGGCGCGTGATGCTCAGCGGGCTCACGGGCGCCGCCGTTACCAAGATCCGGGTCGAGGGCGTCAGCCACGAGTTCTCGACCATCCCCGGTGTCAAAGAGGATGTCGTGGACATCATCCTCAACATCAAGGGCCTGAAGTTCAAGCTGGAGCGGGATGAGCCTATAGAGCTCCAGATCCAGAAGGACGGCCCCGGCGAGGTCACCGCCGCCGACATCGAGGTCAAGGCCGACGTCGAGATCGTGGACCCGAACGTCTACCTCGCGAGCGTCTCTGAGGGCGGTCACCTCGACATGCGCCTCACCATCGAGCTCGGCCAGGGCTACCGCCGCGCCGAGGGCAACAAGAGCGACGCCGACCCCATAGGTGTCATCGCCGTCGACTCCCTGTTCTCGCCCGTCCAGAGGGTGAACTACTCCGTGACGGAGACCCGCGCCGGCGCTCGCGCCGACCTCGACTCGTTGCGGATGGAGGTCTTCACCGACGGCCGCGTCGAGCCGCAGGAGGCCGTGCAGGACGCCTCCAAGCAGCTCATGGACTACCTGGGGCTGTTCACCGACGGCTACCAGGTGCAGGGGCAGGCCGACAGCCGCCAGCGCGGCGGCAGGGCCGTCATACAGGACGAGCGCCCGGTCGAGGATCTCGAGCTTACCGTCCGCTCCTACAACTGCCTCAAGCGCGAGGGGGTCGACACCATCGGCCAGCTCGCGACGATGACCGAAGAGGAGCTCATGAACATCCGTAACCTCGGGATGAAGAGCGTGGACGAGATCCGCTCGAAGCTTCTCGAGTACGGCTACGCGCTGGATAGCGAGGGGCTAGATGAGGCACGCTAAGAGGGGCCGCAAGCTAGGCCGCGAGTTTCAGCACCGCAAGGCGATGCTCGGCACGATGGCCGGCCAGGTCATAACCCACGGCCGCATAAAGACCACAGCCCCCAAGGCCAAGGAGCTGCGCGGCGTCGTGGACAAGCTCATAAACACCGCCAAGAAGGACGACCTCCACGCCCGCCGGCAGGCGGTCAAGATCCTCAAGGACAAGACCGTCGTCCGCCGCCTCTTTGAGGACGTCGCCCCCGACCTCGACGGCCGCACCTCGGGCTACACCCGTATCCTGAAGCTCGGCCCGCGCCTCGGGGACGGCGCCGAGAACGTCTACCTGGAGCTCGTAAACTACAGGGCCGAGTAAAACCGGCAACCTGTGGTTCAGGGAGAGGGCCGCATGCGGTTCGCGCTCAACGTACCCAACTTCGGCGAGTACGGGGACGCGAGGCTTCTGGCGGAGCTCGCCCGCGAGGCCGAAGGGTCCGGGTGGGACGGTTTCTTCCTCTGGGACCACATAGCCTGGGAGGGCGCGGAGCGCTACGCTGACCCCTGGATCTCGCTCGCAGCCATCGCGGTCGCGACCAGCAGCATCAGGATCGGCCCTATGGTCACCCCGCTGCCCCGGCGCAGGCCGTGGAAGGTGGCCCACGAGGCCGCGACCCTGGATCGTCTCTCGGGGGGGCGACTGATCTTCGGCGCCGGTCTAGGCGGGCGCGAGCGGGAGTTCGGCTTTTTCGGCGAGGAGCCGGACGCGAAGCGGCGGGCGGCGATGCTCGACGAGGGACTCGAGATCCTGACGAAGATGTGGAGCGGGGAGCCCTTCACGTACCGGGGCACGCACTACGGGATCACGGAGGCCCGGCTCACGCCCCCGCCGGCCCAGCGCCCGCGCATCCCGGTCTGGATCGCCGGGACCTGGCCGCGCAAAAAGCCGTTCCTTCGCGCCCTGCGCTGGGACGGTTACGCCCCTGTGGGTAAGGCCGGATCCCCCATAACACCACGAGACGTCCGCGAGATGAGCGACTCCGCCTCCGAGCAGCGCGGACGCGATGAGCCTTTCGACATCAGGATCACAGGCTCCACGAACGGCGAGAGCCCCGACGAGGTTCGCCGGAAAGTGGCCCCGTTCGCGGAGGCCGGGGCGACGTGGTGGGATGAGAACCTTCCGCCCTCGGGCATGTCCTTCGGGGAGGCGCGCGAACGTGTCAGGCTCGGTCCCCCGGACGTTGGCTGATCCCACCACCATCCTCTGCGAGAACCTGACCTACTCCTATCCGGGCGCGGCGGAGCCGGCGCTCTCTGAGGTCTCTTTCGAGATCCCGGCCGGCGAGTACGTCGGCGTGGTCGGGCCGAACGGCGGCGGCAAGTCAACCCTGGTCCGGCTCCTGAACGGCCTGCTCGCCGCCGACTCCGGGAGCGTCCGCATCACGGGCCTCGATCCGGCCACCGAGCCTTTCGAGGTCCGCCGCCTGGTCGGCGTCCTGTTCCAGAACCCGGACAACGGGCTTGTGGCGCCGTTCGTCGAGGACGACGTGGCCTTCGGGCTGGAGAACCTCGGGGTAAAGCGGGCCGAGATGCGCGCGAGGGTGCTGGAGGCCATCGCCGCCGTCGGGCTCGCGGGCTACGAGCGCCGGGAGCCGCACACCCTCTCCGGCGGCGAGAAGCAGCGGGTGGCGCTCGCGGGGCTGCTGGCCGTCCGTCCCGAGGTCCTGCTCCTCGACGAGCCGACCGCCATGCTCGACGCCGAAGGCCGCCGCGAGGTCCTCGGCCGGGTCCGGGAACTCGCGGGGTCGAGGACCGTGCTGCACGTCACGCACCACCTCGAAGAGCTCTTCGACGCCGACCGTATCCTCGTCCTGAACGGCGGAAGGCTCGCGGCCGACACCACACCCGTAGAACTCTTCTCCGACGCGGACCTCTTGCGGGAGAACCGGCTCGTGCTGCCGACGGTGCCGAGGCTCGCTGCCGAGCTCGGGCTGCCGTTCTGCCGGACGCCGGAGGAGCTGGCCGCCGCCGCGCGGAGGAGCAGGGACGGGGTCGAGGCGCGGTGAGGGTAGAGCTCGAGGGGGTGCGGCACGTCTACTCGCCGGGGACGCCCTTCGCGGTAGAGGCCTTGAAGGACGTTTCCCTGGGCGTGGAGCCGGGGGAGGTGCTCGGCGTGATCGGGGGCACAGGCTCCGGCAAGAGCACCCTCGTCCAGCACCTGAACCTGCTGCTCGTCCCGACGGCCGGCAGGGTCCTCGTGAACGGGGAGGACGCGCTCTCCATGGACCGGACCGAACTCCGGCGCCGCGTCGGGCTCGTCTTCCAGTCGCCGGAGCAGGCCCTCTTCGCGCCGACGGTAGAGGAGGACGTGGCCTTCGCCCCGCGGCGGCTCGGGCTCGGCGAAGAAGAAGTGCGAGAACGGGTAGGCGAGACGCTGGAACTACTCGGCGCGGGGCACCTCGCCGCCCGCTCACCGTTCGCGCTCTCGGGCGGCGAGAAGCGGCGGGTTGCCATCGCGGGCGTCCTCGCCATGGGCCCCGAGATCCTCGTCCTCGACGAGCCCACAGCAGGCCTCGACCCCCACGCGCGCTCGGACCTCATCGGCCTCGTCGGACGCCTGACGGCCTCAGGCATGACGGTCGTCTTCGTCTCCCACGACCTCGACGAGGTGGCGGAGGTGGCCGACCGGGTCTGCGTCCTGGAAGGCGGGGAGGTGCGTTCCGTCGGCTCTCCCGCGGAGGTTTTCTACGGCGATCCCTCGATGGCGCCGGCTACCGTGCGGGTCGCCGCGGCATTGGGCGCTCCGCGGCCTTCGGTGGGTACACCGGTGCGCTACGGGGAGACGCTCGCGGCGCTCCGCCGCGTCATCGGGGTTGCCCCGTGACTTTCGCCCGGGGCGTGGGGCAGTTCTACCCGGTCGAATCGCCGCTGCACGCGCTCGACCCGCGGGCCAAGGTCGTCGCGACGGCCGTGTTCGTGGTCGGGCTCTTCTTCGTGGACTCAGCGGCCGGTTTCCTCGCGGCGGGGGCGGCGACCGCAGCACTCGTCGCGGCGAGCCGGGTGCCGCTGCGGGCCTTTCTCGGCCTGCTGAGGCCCGTGGTGTTCATCGTGGCGCTCACGTTTTTGTTCCAGGTGTTGTTCTTGCGGGAGGGGCCGACGCTGTTTGCGTTGGGGTTTCTTCAGGTGCACGAGGAGGGGCTGTGGCTCGGGCTCTCGCTGGCGGCGCGGATCCTGATCCTGGTGACGGCGGCGGGCCTGTTGACGGCGACGACCGCGCCCGTCTCGCTGGCGGACGGGATGGAGGATCTGCTCTCCCCGCTGAAGCGGCTCCGCTTCCCGGCCCACGAGGTCGCGATGATGATGACCATTGCCTTGCGCTTCATCCCGACGCTCGGGGAGGAGGCGGAGAAGATCTCCCGCGCCCAGGCCGCCCGCGGCGCGGACTTCGACGGCGGCGGGCTCCTCAAGCGGGCGCGGGCGCTCGTGCCGCTCCTCATCCCCCTGACGGTCGGCGCCTTCCGCCGCGCCGACGAGCTGGCCGAGGCGATGGAGAGCCGGGGCTACAGGGGCGGCGTGGGCCGCGTCCGCTACCGCGAGCTCCGCTTCCGCGCCCGCGACGCCGCGGCACTCCTCCTGACCGTCCTCGCGATCGGGACGGCAGCACTCCTGTGAGGCTCGCCGGCCTCGTCGAGTACGACGGCGCACGCTTCGCCGGCTGGGCCGCCCAGCCCGACCGGAGGACCGTGGAGGGCGAGCTCTCCGAAGCCTTGCGGGTTGTCTTGCGCCAGCCGGTCAGCCTCTCCGTCGCCGGCCGCACCGACGCCGGCGTGCACGCCTCCGGCCAGGTCGTCTCCTTCGAGGTCGAGACGGACCTGTCGCCCTCCCTCGTCTCCTACAAGACGACCGCCGTGCTACCCGAAGACGTCGCGCTCAGGCGCTGTGTAATGGTTCCGGACGGCTTCGACGCGCGCAGGGACGCGAGGAGCAGGAGCTACGAATACCGGCTGGTGAACGACGAGATCCGTGCCCCTCTGATGCGCGGGCGGGCCGCCTACGAGCCACGCGAATTGGACTTCGACCTCTTGACGGAGGGGGGGGCGTTGGTTCGCGGCACACACGACTTCCGGGCCTTTACGCCCTCCAAGGGCTACCACGTCCGGTTCGAGCGGGTGGTGACGGAGTCGTCCTGGACGCGGGAGGGGGACCTGCTGACCTACCGCATCACCGCCGACTCTTTCCTGTACGGTATGGTGCGGACGCTCGTGGGCACGATGCGGGAGGTCGCCTTGGGAAAGAGGGACATCGAGCACTTCGGGGCCTTGCTGTCGGGCGGCGAACGTAGCGAGGCCGGGCCGGCCGACGCGGCCCGGGGCCTGACGCTCACGGGGGTCGGTTACGGCGAGAGACTCTGGAGGTAGAGATGGACGGCGACGACACGAGGCGGCTCCTTCGACGGATCGACGACTACGTCGCGGGCCTCTTCGCGCCGCCGGACGAGGCGCTGGAGGCGGCGCTGCGGGAGTCCGGGCGAGAGGGGCTACCGTCCATAAACGTCTCGGCGACGGAGGGGAAGCTCCTGCAGATGCTCGTCGAGATCTCCGGGACGCGGCGGATACTCGAGATCGGAACTCTAGGCGGCTACAGCGCCATCCACTTCGCCCGCGCCCTGCCGGACGGAGGGGCCCTACTCTCCCTGGAACTCGACGAGCATCACGCCGAGGTAGCCCGCAGGAACGTCGAGCGGGCCGGGGTATCGGATAGGGTGGAGGTCAGGGTCGGCGACGCCCGGCAGAGCCTGCAGAGGCTGGTCGAGGGTGACGAGGGGCCGTTCGACCTGATCTTTATAGACGCGGACAAGGAGGGCTACCCCGAGTACCTGGACTGGTCCCTCCGCCTCTCCCGGCCGGGAACCCTTATCCTCGGCGACAACGTCATCCGCGAAGGGAACGTCATCTATTCGGACGATTCCACGTCCCAAGCCGTGCGCGAGTTCAACGAGAAGCTGGCGAGGGACCCGCGTCTCTCGGCCATCGTGCTGCCCCTGATCCGGGAGCGCATAGACGGCCTCGCCATAGCCCGCGTGACCGGGTAGGGACCCGCGCGGGTCAGGCGCTGGAGCCGTTGCCCGCGCCGCCCCGCTGCACCACGCGCACGACGGAGGCGACACCGAAGCAGGCGGTGCAGGCGAGGACGATGGCCGCACCGGAGGCGACGTCGAAGAAGTAGGAGGCATAGAGGCCCGCCACGCCCGAGAAGATGGCTATTGTCGCGGAGATTGCCATCATGCGGGGGAGGCTGTTGGTAATGAGGGAGGCGGCGGCGGCGGGGGTGATGAGGAGCGCGCTGATCAGGACGACCCCGACCGCCTGCACCCCGGCTACGACGGTCAGGGAGAGCAGGACGAGCAGCCCGTAGCGTATCTTGTCCGCCTCAAGCCCCATCGCCCTCGCGTGCGTCGGGTCGAACGACGTCAACTCGAGCTCCTTGTGGAAGAGAAAGAGGAACCCGAGGACGAGCAGGGCGAGTACCGAGATGAGGACGAGGTCCCCCGGCACGATGCCGAGGACGTTGCCGAAGAGCATTTGCGTGAAGTCCCTGAAGGAGCCGGTGGTGCTCATGAGCAGGATGCCGAGGGCGAACATGCCGGTGAAGGTTACGCCGATGGCCGTGTCCTCGCGCAGCGTCCCGCGCCGGGAGAGCCAGCCGATGCCCAAAGCCGTGGCGACCCCGGCGACCACCGCGCCGCCCAGCAGGTTCAGGCCGAGCAGGTACGCGGCGACGAGCCCCGGCAGGATCGTGTGCGCCAGAGCGTCCCCGATAAACGCCATACTTCTCAGGACCACGTACACCCCGAGCACCGCGCACGTCGCCCCGACGAGGACGGTCGCGAGCAGCCCGGTCTGCATGAACGTGAACTGCAGCGGCTCCGTCAACCAACCCACGCGGCCCCCCTCCCGACCGGGAGGCCGGCGAACGCGCCCGGCTCCGGCTCTACCTCTAGCCCTTCTCTGAGGTACAGCGCACCGTCGAACTCGGAGGCGAGGATCGCGAGGTCGTGGGTGGCGACGACCATGGTCTTGCCCCGCCGCTGCAGTTCGGAGAGGACCTTGGAGATGGTCTCGCGGGTGCCGGCGTCCACGGCGTTCAGGGGCTCGTCCAGGAGGAGCAGATCCCCATCCTGCACGAGCGCGCGGGCGAGGAGGGCGCGCTGCTGCTGGCCGCCGGACAGTTGTCCGATCTGGCGTTCTGCCAGGGATGTGAGACCGAGGTCTTCCATTACCTTAAGGACGAACTCGCGGTCCTTGCGGCCGGGGCGCTTGAGCCAGCCGAGATGGACGTAGCGGCCCGTGGTGACGAGCCTGCGGACGCTGATCGGGAACCGCCAGTCCACCTCCCCGCGCTGTGGCAGATAAGCGACCCTGTGGTGGCACGCCCCGACGGGGTTACCGTAGATCCGGATCTCCCCCGAGCCCACCGGCAACAACCCCGCCACCGCCTTGAGCAGCGTGGACTTCCCCGAGCCGTTCGGCCCAACGAGCGCGACCCTGGCGCCGGCAGGCACCCGCAGGCTCACATCCCTCAACGCGGGGCCCGGCGTGCCGGCGTACCCGGCGCTGACGGACCGCGCCGCGAGCGCCGGCGCCCCGGGGACGGCGTCCGTGTGGCGCCGGCGTCCGTAGGGGAGGGAAGGGTCTTTCATTACCTGAGTGCCTCGGACATCGTGGAGACGTTGTACCGCACCATCTTGACGTAGGTCCCGCCCTCGCTCCCGGGGTCGCCGAGGGCGTCGGTGTAGAGCGGGGGGGCGAGCTCCACGCCGGCCTCCGCGGAGATCCCCTCCATCACCCCCGGGTCGGAGACGTTCTCGCCGAAGATCGCCGGTACCCCGCTCTTCTCTATCTCCTCGACCAGCTCCGCCGTCTCCCCGGCTGACGGGTCGCCCGTCTCGGTGCTCGCAGAGGCGAGCGCCGTGTCCACCCCGAAGCCGTAGCGGTCGGCGAAGTAGCCGAAGGTGTCGTGGGAGGTGAAGAGGATGCGGTTCTGTTCGGGGATGGAATCGACTTGCTCTCGCACATCCGCGTCGAGCTCTTCGAGCTCGGAGATGTACTCCCCGGCGTTCCGCTCGTAAGCTTCGGCGTTCTCCGGGTCGGCCTCCGCGAGGGCGTCCCTGATGGACTCCACCATGACTACCGTGTTGTTCACGGCGTGCCAGGCGTGCGGGTCGACCTCGCCGTGCCCGCCGCCGGGTTCACCCTCTCCGTGGCCGTGCTCTTCCCTGGCTACGGGCCTGGTTTCGACGTCGTCCGTAACGGTCACGCGCTCGGCTTCGGAGCCCGAGGACTCGTAGAGGTCGTCGAGCCAGGGCTCGAACCCGAGGCCGTTCTCAAAGACCACGTCAGCCTCCGCGAGCTCGGCGTTGTGCGAGGGCGCCGGCTCGAAGGTGTGGGCGTCGCCGTTCGGGCCGACGAGGGTCGTTAATTGCACGCTTTCTCCACCGACGTTCTCGACTAGATCCCCGAGGATGCTGTAGGTGGCGACCACTTCGACGGCGGCTTCGGATGAACCTTCGCCCTCGCCACCGCAGGCCGCGAGCATCGGGAAGAGTAACACCCCGAGAACCAGCATCAGGACTCTGCCAAAGCCCATCTCCTCACTCTCTGCTTTTTCCGCTACACGAGCGTTAACGGACCCGCCGCCCAGAGGCTCTCTCCCGCTCTCCCCGCGTCTCTCTTCACCCATAGCCGCCCTGGTATTCCTCTCTCCTCACAAACCCGGTGCCGCCGAGGGGCCCCAGCCAAAGATGGCTGCTCCACGCCATCTCGCGGGTCCGGCCCGCCGACGTCAAATGATACTCTATTATCAGAACAAGGGAAGGTCGGGCGAGAAGGTCGGGCGAGAAGGTGGGCGAGGGACGCGCTTAGTCCGGGGGGATGGATGCGGCTCGCTGGGATGCGGGAGGGGGGATCTATGTTGGCGGGTCGAAGTGGGTTGTGTGTCTGGTATGATCGGGGTGTTATGAGTATGCCGCAGAAGCTTGAGATGATAGCCGCCGAGTTCGAGGAGGCGCCGGCGTCGTTCCGGCTGCCGATGCTCCTGGAG
>CADCUW010000435.1:0-1970 GCA_902805985.1 uncultured Rubrobacteraceae bacterium | reverse complement strand
GGCGGGTCGAAGTGGGTTGTGTGTCTGGTATGATCGGGGTGTTATGAGTATGCCGCAGAAGCTTGAGATGATAGCCGCCGAGTTCGAGGAGGCGCCGGCGTCGTTCCGGCTGCCGATGCTCCTGGAGTACTCGAAGAAGGTGCCGCCGTTGCCGGCGTACCTCGAAGGGCATCGGGAGCAGATGGAGCAGGTACACGAGTGCCAGACGCCCTTCTTCCTCGCGGAGGAGATCGACGATGAGGGCCGGGTCCACATGTACTTCGACGCCCCCCAGGAGGCGCCGACCACGCGCAGCTTCGCGGGCGTCCTGCACGAGGGGCTCGAGGGGCTCACGGCCGATGAGATCCTGGCGGTGCCGGACGACTTCTACACGAAGATGGGGTTGAACGAGGTGATCTCACCCCTGAGGCTGAGGGGCATCTCGGCGATCCTGTGGCGCCTCAAGCGCCGGGTGCGGGTTCGCCTGGAGGCCAGAAAAGCCGGGTAGGCGTCGTGTTCCGCAAGAACCCGCCCGAGGTCCCCACATGATCGGCCGTCTCCTGGTCGCCCTGATCCGGCTCTACAAGCGTTTTCTCTCCCCGCTGCTTCCGCCCTCCTGCCGCTTCACCCCGAGTTGCTCCAGGTACACCGTCGAGGCGATCCAGAAGCACGGCGCCCTCCGGGGGACCCTCCTGGGTGCCTGGCGCATCCTCCGCTGCAACCCTTTCGGCAAGGGCGGGTACGATCCGGTCCCCTGAAGCGCGGGGCGCTTCTAATGATCCCCGGTTCGCAAGAGGCGGGGGAGGCCGGTATGGTATATTGCCGGGATCTTGGGCGTCGTGCGTCAGACGAAGCAGCGGAACGCCATCCTCGGCAGCATCCGGTCGGCCGAGGGCCCGTTGTCCATCGCCCAGATCCACGGGCGGGCGGGCGAGAAGATACCGCGCCTCGGGATAGCCACCGTCTACCGGGCGGTGAAGGCGCTGCGCGAGGACGGGGAGATCGTGGCGGTGGACCTCCCCGGGGAGGAGCCGCGCTACGAGGCGGCCGACATCGGGCACCACCACCACTTTTGCTGCCGGGCGTGCGGGCAGACCTACGACCTCGGCGTGTGCCCGGTCGGCATCCCGCGGGGGACGATGCTCCCCGGCGGCTACACCGTAGAGGATCACAGCCTGACCCTCTACGGGCGCTGCGCTGCCTGCGAAGCGTAAGGCTCTAGGCACGAGGTCTTGAGATCTCGGGGGTGCCGTTCGCGGCCCGGTGTCTGGAGGCGTGGGCCGCAACATCGTCGCGGCGGCGTGATCCCCGCGGGCTTGCGCCACAACACCTCAAAACCTGAGACCCCAGAGCCTCGTGCCTCCCGGCGCCTCGACGCCGCCGAGACCGCCGGACGCGGAAGGCTGCCCCGGGGCGGAGAGCGCCGCCCGGTGGCCATATTGTAGATATATGCTACTATTTGATCCGCTTGGCAAGCCTTTCAAGAGTAGTCTGTAAAACCTCCGGAGGATGATGAAAAGTTTCATGGCGCGGCCCCTCGAGGTCGAGCGGAGATGGTATGTCGTTGACGCAGAGGGCAAGACCCTCGGGCGGCTCTCGACCGAGATAGCGCGGGTGTTGCGCGGCAAGCACAAGGCGCAGTACACGCCGCACGTGGATGTGGGCGACTTCGTGGTCGTGGTGAACGCCGATAGGGTGGTCGTCACGGGCAGGAAGGCCGAGCAGAAGGTCTACCGGCGCCACTCGGGGTACCCCGGCGGCATGAAAGAGACGAGCTACGAGCAGATGATGTCGCGCAAGCCGACGGAGATACTGCGCAAGGCCGTCTACGGGATGATGCCGAAGAGCCGGCTCGCCCGCCAGCAGTTCAAGAAGTTGAAGATCTACGCCGGTCCCGAGCACCCGCACGCCGCCCAGGACCCGCAGACCCTCGAGGTGGGATAGATGGCTGAAGCTGCCCTTTACACGGGAACCGGAAGGCGCAAGACCGC
>CADCUW010000434.1 GCA_902805985.1 uncultured Rubrobacteraceae bacterium | reverse complement strand
CCAGGTACCGCTCGCAGACCACGTCCTGACCGCGCTCCAGCCTGGGTAGGATCTCCGTCCGCGCGTGGTCGGCCCGCGCCGCCGCGTACAGGTACGCCTCCGTCCAGGCGTCCATCTCGGCAGCGGGATCGAGCAAGATCTCTCTTATCCGCTCGGCTACCGGCGTTCCACCTGGCTCCCGCGTGAAGTGGGTGTCGGTACCGGCGAGTGCGTACTTCAGGGCACGCACCAGCGTGGACTTGCCCGAGAAATCCAGCCCTTCGATGGTCAGGAAGAGCCCCCGAACGGGGACGGCCTGGGGAGGTTCCGGCGCGGGCCTGCCTATGGCCCGGCCTATGCCGCGGCCTGGCGCCTGGCGTGGTGCTCGGCGGCGGAGACGTGGGCCTCGAAGAGGGCGCGTTGCTGGCGGCTGGCCCCGCGCATCGCCTCGGCGTGCCACTGGACGCCGACCAGCCACCGGTTGGAGAGGTCCGTCCCCTCGATAGCCTCGACGACCCCATCGGCGGAGCGGGCCGAGACCACCAGGCCGTCCGCGAGGTCTTTGATCCCCTGGTGATGGTAGGAGTTGACCTTCACGATGCCCCGTCCTGACACCTCGGCCAGATAGGACCCGTCCCGCACCTCAACCTCGTGGGTGGCCTGCCACTTGGGCGTGGTCTGGCGGTGCTTGAGCACGTCTCCCTCGAACTGTGAGGGGAGGTCCTGGTAGAGGGTCCCGCCGAGAACGACGTTCAGGACCTGCAGCCCGCGGCAGATCCCGAAGACGGGAATCCCCCGCGCCAGCGCCGCCTCCAGAAGCGCCACCTCGAAGGCGTCGCGCTCGGGGATGGTGGGGCCGAGCTCTGGAGAAGGTTCCTCGCCGTAGTAGCCGGGGTCGAGGTCGCTTCCACCGCTCAAGAGGAGGCCGTCGAGGCCCCCGATCACGGCCTCCGCCATCCGGCGCTCACCGAGCGGCGGCAACACCACCGGAGCCCCGCCAGCCTCGGCGACCCCGGCGACGTAGTCCAGGTCCGCCCGCACGAAGTGCCCTAGCGGACGCTCCGCTACCTGGTCCACATCCTCTTTCAATGTCGCCGTTACGCCGATTACAGGGGTCAATGCCTTCTCACTTTTTAACGCTTTCTTCGTATACTTTAACTAAAGGGCGGCAGAATAGCAAACCACGGTGGCGATGGCGAGGATGAGGAGGTAGCCGCCGAGCCTCGTCAGGTAAGACGGGGGGTGATCGGGGCGGCCATCGTCGTAGGGGGCGAGGTCGAGCCGGTCCCCTACGTGGTGGACGTCACCGGCTCTTTCGCGCTCTCCTCTGATGGGTCCTCCCCCTCCTGCTGTTCCTTCGCGGCCTTCTCGGCCGCCTCCTTCTGGGCGAGCTTCTTCGGGCAGTCCATGTTGATGCATGTGATCCAGGGCCGCTTGCCGCCGAGAACCTTTATCTCGGGCGAGCCGCAGGCATCGCACTCGGTGCCGAGGGGGATGATCTCACCCCGCTGCGGCAGCGGGTAGGTCACGTTGCAGTCCGGGTAGCCCGAGCAGCCGACGAAGCGCTTGCGGCTCTTGCGGCTGCGGCGGATGATGAGGTCGTGGCCGCTCTCGGGGCATTTGCCCAGGGTCTCGTCCGTGCGGATGCCCTCCCAGACGATGTCCGCGAACTCGGTCTCCACGTTCTGAAGATGGTCGTAGACGCGGCGGAGCACGTCGCGGGACTCGTCGACGACGGAGTCCTTGGAGATCTTGCCCTCGGAGATCGCGTCCATGCTCCGCTCGAGCTCGGCGGTCATCTCGTGGGAGGCTATCTCGGAGGCGAAGTCCGTGAGGGCTTCGGCGACCTTGACACCCTTCTCCGTCGGCACGAGCGGGTCGTCGTGGACGTAGCCGCGGTCATACAGGTTCTGGATGATGTTCGGCCGCGTGGCCTTGGTGCCGAGCCCCAACTCCTCCATCACGTTTATGAGGCGGCCCGCGCCGTAGCGGCCGGGGGGCTGGGTTTCCTTGGCGTGGATCGTCTTCTCGACGACCTTCACCACGTCGCCTTCCTTGAGGTCGGGTATCTCCTCGTCGGCGCGGCGGCTGTAGGGGTAGACCCCGAGCCAGCCCTCTTCGGTGACGACCGTGCCGCCCGTGGTGAGCGGCTCGCCGCCGGAGTCGAAGCGCAAGGTGGTGCGCAGGGACTTGGACTGCTCGGAGAGCGTGGCGAGGAAGCGCCGCACGACGAGTTGGTAGATCTTCCACTGGTCGTCCCGCAAGGCCCCCTTCGAGGCGTGGCCCGTCGGGTAGATCGGCGGGTGGTCGGTCGTCTCTTTCTTCCCCCGCGTCGGCGAGAGTTCGTCTTTTGCGAGCAGCTTCTGCGCGTACTCGCCGGCCCCCTCGACGCGCCCCAGGTACCCGAGCACCTCCCGCAGATCCAGGGATCGCGGGTAGACGGTGTTGTCCGTCCTGGGGTACGAGATGTAGCCGTCCGTGTAGAGGTCTTCGGCGAGGCGGGCCGCCCTCGACGGGCTGTAGCCGAGGCTCGAGGCCGCCGTCAGGAACGCGGTCGTGTTGAAAGGCGTCGGCGGCTTGCGGGTCGCGGACTTCTGGTTGACCTCGGTAACCGTAGCCTCGTCGGCTATGTTCTCGTAGGCCTCGTTGACCTTCGCCTCTTCCTCGAAGCGGGCGGTCCCGTGGCGGACGGTGAACGGCTCGCCGTTTCGGAGGTTGACCTCGAGCTCCCAGTAGGGAACGGGGACGAAGGCGCGGCGCTCCTTCTCGCGCTCGGCGATGAGGACGAGGGTCGGGGACTGGACGCGGCCGACGGAGAGGAAGGCCGGGCCGTAGCGCTTCGTGGCGCGGGAGACCCAGCGTGTGAGTGTGGCGCCCCAGATCAGGTCTATATCCTGACGGGCCTCCCCCGCCTCGGCGAGTTCTCTGGAGACCTCGACGAGCTCGTCGAACGCCCGGTTCACCTCGCCCGGCGTAAGCGCCGAGAAGCGCGCCCGCTCGACGTGGTCGACGAGCTTCGGGTTCGCCTCGAAGACTAAAGAGAGGGCCTCGACCCCGATCAACTCCCCCTCCCGGTCGAAGTCCGTCGCGATGACGACCCTGTCGGCCTTCTTGGAGAGAGATCTAACCGCGTCGGCGACCCCTTTCTCGGAGACGGACTTCAGGATCTCCGCGTCGATTAGCTCCCGCGGCTCGACCTTCTGCCAGTTGGAGTACTGCTCTGGGTACTCGGGGTTCAGCACGTGCCCCTTGAGGCCCACAGAGACGGTCTCCTCGCCCTTCCACGTAAACGTCTGGTGCGGCACGGAGCGGTGCTTGCCCTCCTTGACCGGACCCTCCGCCAGGAACTGCGAGACCTTCTTAGCCGTATTGGCTTTCTCAGAGATAATAAGTCGCATATTGCTATCGGTTATAACACAGTGTGGCGGTACCATTTGCCGACTCCGCGAGGCCGCCCTCGCTCCTACGATCCCCGGCTGTGCGCCGGCGGCGGGCCGCCCGAAAGGTTGTGCGGTCAAGGTTAGGCGCCGTTGCGGCGGCCGTAGAGGATGTCTTTCAATCGTTCCGCGAGCCTCTCCGGGTCCGGCATGGCCCAGCTCTCTTGCATCTCCCCGGCCTCCACCTCGTAGACCCTCGCCCGCTCGGGTTGGATCATCAGGTGCCCGTCGGCGCAGAGGGTCTCGACGTTCCGTTGAACGGCCGGCTTGCGCCACATGGCATCGTTGACGTTCGGGCAGAAGATCACGGGCTCCGCGGAGGCCAGTATGGTGGTCGTCAGCAGGTTCGGGGCGAGGCTCCTTCTATCGCGGTGCCTTTAGCACCACTCCCCTGCGGAAGCGGCTGACGCTCCGCCAACGATCATTCTAGTCTTGCCCTTCGCCTCTCGCTACAGTCTCCTCAGGGTTCTAGAACGCATCACCTCTTTCGCGTCTTCGTAGATCTTCGACGCGGCATCGAAAGTCATATGGGACCCGAACCGTGCGCGCACCACGGCGGGGTCTACGAGGCCCGCATCCCCGGCGGCCACGGCAACCAGGCAGGACCAGAGCGGCCGCGGGACCCTCTCCTGGGGCTCTGCTCTGGGCT
>CADCUW010000433.1 GCA_902805985.1 uncultured Rubrobacteraceae bacterium | reverse complement strand
GTGGGCTACGAGGCGGACGTGGAAGCCCTGCGTCGAGAGCACCCCGGGCTGATCGACTTCGAGGGCTACCTGCGCGGCCACGGATGGGAGGGCGCGGGGCCCCCCGCGGGGAGTTAGGCTTCGCCGGGCGCTTCCTAGGGGGCCAGCTCTGTTACGCGGCAGCGAGTTACGGGCCAGAGCTACTAATAGCCTTGGCCCTTCCTCTTACCCTATTCACCCGAGTGCGTGGAAGAGTTGTTCCGCGAACTTCGCGCCGAGGGGGTTCTGGGAAGTTCGTCCGGCCGGACCTCACCTCTTCCAGAAGGCGGGTGAGAGGAGCACCAGGGCCGTGAAGACCTCCAGCCTCCCCAGCAGCATGCAGCCCGTGAGCACCGCGCGCCCGAAGGCGTTGACCGCCTCGAAGCTCTCGGAGGCCCCCACCTGCCCGAACCCCGGGCCGACCACGTTGAGCGTGGCCGCCACCGCGGTCGCCGCGGAGAGCAGCGTGAGGTCCTCCTGGAGGGAGACCAGGAACGTCGCCTGGACGAACACCGCGATCCAGGCGCAGAAGAGCCCCAGGACCGCCACGCGCACCTCCTCGGGAATCACCTGGCCTCCCATCCTCAGCGGGGTCACGGCCTTGGGGTGGATCATCTTGAAGACCTCTTGGAAGTTGGTGCGGAAGACGACCACGATCCTCACGACCTTCAGCCCGCCCGCCGTCGAGCCGGCGCAGCCGCCGACGAACATAAGGGCTACCAAGACGAACTTTGCCGCCGTGTCCCACTCGTCGAAGTCGGCCGTGACGAAGCCGGTGGTGGTCATGATGCTCGGCACGGTGAACGCCGCGTCCCTCAAGGCCCGGCCCCAGGAGCCCCCGTAGTCCCCCTGGAAGACGAGCACGCCCCACACGAACAGGACGGCCCCCGAGAGCACGGCGAGGTACACGACGAGCTCCGTGTCCAGCAACGCGTCCAGGCGCCGGCGGGTGTAGATCACGTAGTACAGCGAGAAGGAGACCGCCGAGACGACCATGAAGAAGATGATCACGGCCTCCACCGCGAGCGAGTCGTAGAAGGCTATGGAGGCGGTCTTGGGGCTGAAGCCGCCGGTGGCGACGGTGGTGAAGGTGTGGACCACCGCGTCGTAGGGGTTCATGCCAACCGCGAGCAGCGCGAGGACCTGGGCCAGGGAGAGGGACGCGTAGACGACGAGGAGGACCTTGGCGGTGTCGGCGATGCGCGTCGTCAGGCGGGTCCGGGTGAGCCCGGAGACCTCCGCCCCGAGCAGCCGCGCCGCCCCCGCCCCCAGCTCGGGCGCCACGGCGACGAAGAGGACCACGATCCCTATCCCGCCTAGCCACTGGGTCATGGAGCGCCAGAAGAGGATCGAGGGGCTCTCCGCCTCTATGTCCGCGAGCACCGTCGCCCCGGTGGTGGTGAAGCCGCTCATCCCCTCGAAGAAGGAGTCCACGACGCTCGAGAACGTGCCCTCCAGCAGGTAGGGGAGGCCCCCGAGCAGGGCCGCGAACGCCCAGGCCAGGGTCACCGCGAAATAGACGTCGCGCTCCAAGACGTAGCCCCCGCGCCGCCTCGTGCTCGCCCGCAGGCCGACGGCGCCCAGCGGGACCATCAGGGCAGCCGGGACGAGGAAGCTCGCCCAGGAGCCGTCCCGGTAGAGCAACGAGAGGGCCAGCGGAACGAGCATGGCCAGCCCGAGGGCGAGCACGACGCCCGAGTTGACGGCGACCACAACACGCGCCCTCACCGCCCGCCCCTAAGGCGACGGGAAGCACGGCCGCGTTTTCGCGGCCCCCGGCATCGGCGCTCGGGCACGGGACCCCCTTCTTCGGCGCCTGCGGGGTTAGCTGTCGGGTTCGGGCCGAAAGAGTTAAGCCCTACGCCAGCTTTCGCTGGCGACTCACCCCAAGGACCTGGTAGGTCCTTAGTGGGTCCCCCGCCCTCCGGTGCCAACCGGAGGTTAGGCGTCTTCCTGGCATCCTGTTGTCATTCGGCGGTATACGCCTCGGATGGGCGGCTGTCAACACCTACAGCACCGACTCTATTCACCGGAGTGCGTGGAAGGGGTGTTCTGCGAACTTCGCCTGTACAAAACTTCTCCGAAGTTCGCATGGCCCCCTGTCGTAACGCTCGACAACGCCGCGGGCAGCTTACGGATTCGAGCCGGATCCGCACGTATCTCGTCTGCCCTCCGGGAAGACCTTACGGACAATTAAGAGCCACGTAAGGGTCACGTAACATGTGTCTCTTATGCTCCTCGAGAAGGACTTTCTGTCGTCGTCCGAGGAGGCTGGGTAATGCAACGAACACTAAAGGCACCGCTCGCGATCACGATCGCGGTGGCTGCCCTGGCGGCCGCGATGGCGATCGCGCTCTCGGCCATCCCGGCCTCGGGCCAGGAAAAAACCGGCGGCGCGGACGTGCTGCCAAGCGCCATCGAACTCGACAGGAACGCGGGGACCGTGACCCTGCCGCTCTTCAAGGGTAAGCACGACGGGCGGAAGGCCTGGTACATCGTGACCGAGTCATCGAACAAAAAAGACGCCGAGAGGCGCGGCGTCAACCACGCGGCCAAGCTCACCAACGCCCTCGGCACCGAGGCGGTCCAAAGGGCCCGGGTTGTCGACGGCGTGGTGCGCTTCTCCGGGACCGTGGACTTTGGCCCGGAGCGGCTGGTCGTGCCCGGTCCTGACGGGTTCCCTCCGGAGCGTTTCAGGCCCGGCGCCGTCGGCGACGCCGACTACAGCCCCCTGATCACCACCAACGGCCGCACCGTGCTGAACGCCTCGCAGGTGGCCAACAGCTCCGGGTTGCACGACGCGGTGGTCGACATCGATCGCAAGGGGCGCCGGGTGACGCTGGACACCTTCGACGGCTTCTACGAGGACGATCCTCTGCAGTACCTGCACCAGGAGGGCTCGGTCAAGCTGATCGCGGCCATAGAGAGTTCCACGTTCGCCCCGAACCTCAACGCCGCCCCCAAGGTGGGCTCCAACGACAAAGACGTCTCGGCCCGCTCGGCGATCATCCCGATCGTCAACGGCCCCAGGGGGGTCAACAACCCCCAGCGCCAGGGGCTGCAGTCCGCGCTCTTGGGCCAAGGCGACCCGCTCAACATCACGCAGGAGGAACCCGGCGACAACGAGTACAGCCCCATGTGGGACGTCACGCCCGCCGTGTGGACCGACAGGGCCATCGAGAGCGGCCAGAGGACGCGCCTGACCGACGCCGAAGAGGTCGCCGACCTCTTCGAGGAGGGGCTCATCACCAGCGGCGGGGCGGGACCCCGCAACGCCAGCCTCGAAGGGCTTAGGGCGCTGCCCGGCATCTCCAACTGCCCGATCATCGCGGTCTTCTAGCGCTGTTGACACCCTCGGGCCGGGGCGCGGAACAGCCCCGGCCCCCTCTCCAGCTTTGGCGCTTTGGCGGCACCCCGAGCACGAGCTTGGCGCCGAGCTTCGCCGTGTGGCATCGTCCTTACGGTGGACAAATGGCTGACCCGTTGCGCAAGCGGGTCGGGAAGGAGCACGGGATGCGGACACCGATGGCGAACGCGGCGCTCGAAGCCGCGGGCAGGGGCGTCGCCCGATCCGCGCTGGCCGGAAGCCTGTTGTGGGTCGGGGCGCTGAAGTTCGCCGAGTACGAGGCCGAGAACATCAGGCCCATGGTCTCCACCAGCCCGCTGTTCTCTCGGATCGACGAGAGGTTGGGCGCCCGCAAGACCGCGCGGCTCATAGGCCTCACGGAGATAGCGATGGGCGCCCTGATAGCCGCGAGGCCGCTCTCGCCGAGGGCGTCGGCCATCGGCAGCCTGGGGGCCACGGCGATGTTCCTCTCCACCCTGAGCTTCCTCCTCACGATGCCGGGGGTCTGGCAAGAAGGGCACGGGTTCCCGGCGCTCTCCATGGAGGGGCAGTTCTTGGCCAAGGACGGGGTGCTGCTGGGGGCGGCGATGCTGACGGCAGCGGAGTCGCTGAGGGCGGCCCGAGCGGCGTGAGGCTTCCACGTCTACGCCCGGATCCAAGGTCGGGCCCTCTCCGGTAGCTCTATTCACCGGAGTGCGTGGAAGGG
>CADCUW010000432.1 GCA_902805985.1 uncultured Rubrobacteraceae bacterium | reverse complement strand
ACCGACGCTTCGTAGACTGGCGTTTCGCCCAGGGCTCGCCCGGCATGGGGCTAATCGGAAAGCCGGGACCGCCGGAGCCGGAGGACTTCTACTACGAGTACGAGGACTCCGAAGAGGAGATCCGCCTATGGCACCAACGGCCCGACCGCTGGCGCGAGGAGATCTACGACGCGGAGGGTCAGCTGGACGAGGTCGAAGTCCTCGCGGCCATGGGCGGACCCCGGTGGACCTACACCCGACACGACGCAGAGCGTGGAACCTACGGGGCCATATACCTGCCGGAGCTGCCGAGGGGTCAGGGGTTGGATGCGCAATTCGCTTTCGTACTCGATCCTTCCGAGTACTATTTCTCCGAGACTTTCTGGGACGGAACGACGGTGTTCAAGACGGGTCGCGAGACGGTCTTCGCCGGTCGCGAGTGCGTGGAGGTGCGCGCCGATACCGTCTCGTGGGGCCACCCGCCCGACGCCTTATCGGGATTTGAGGGCACCACCGACCATCTGTTGCTCGTGGATAGAGAGGTCGGCACGATTCTGCGGGTGGCGGCGAGGCTCGAAGGCAGAGAGTTCCGCGTCGCGGAGGCCAGAGAGATCTCCTACGGCGAGGAGTTCCCGCAGGATACCTTCCGGCTGGCGCTGCCCGGTGTCGAGTTCAAGCGCCACGATTTACCGGGTTACGAGAGGCGCCGGCGCTAGGCTGCACCGGGCTCCGGCCGTCACTTTTTCGGCTTGCGGCCGATGCTGACCATCTCGGGCTGGACGCCTTCGGCCGGGCCGTCGCCGAGCTCCCCGTCGCGGTACTGGTAGACGCCGCGGCAGGTGTGGCCGCCGGTGGTGCGCTTCTCGGTATAGGAGAGCTTTACGTTGGGGTTTATGGCCTCGACCATGGCCTTCTCGTAGGTCGAGAAGGCGGCGCAGGGCTTCACGTCCCAGCCGGGGACGCCGTCGTGGCCCATGCCGCCGAACCAGGGGCAGCGGTCGGCGTTTATAACGTACTCGCCGTCCTTGGTCTCCGTCAGCGTGATCTCGATGTCGAAGAAGCGGTTGGCCAGCATAACGACGTCGACGGAGTCCTTCATCGTGGTGACGTTTAGTTGCTCGCGAAGGTCCGAGCCCTGCTTCTCTCCTATGCGGCTCATGGCGAGTTTGCCGACCTTCTGCCCGTCGTAGCCGAGGTCGTCGGCGGCCCGGATCATCTCGTCCAGGATCACACCGGTGCCGGCGCTCGCCGCCTTCCACTTGTACCACGTCGGGCCCGGCAGCCCGAGCTTCATCGCCCACCTCGCCAGGAACAGCGGTAGACGGGGCAGACCATAGACCTCGAGCCACTTCATATCAAAGAGTCCTCTCTCCGCTTCCGACGAACCCCCATTATACCCGCCCCCGACGGACGGCTCCCCTTTGCCTTACCATTGGACGGCCCCGACCCGACGAACGGAGAGATCGCGCGTATGCCCGTGCGCACCCCGGAGCCACTCAAGACCCTCGGCTTGCTCCTCTCGCTGCTTCCCCGGCGCCCGCACGAGTTTCTGGACCGGACGGCCGGTTACGCCGACCTCGCCCTGGAACGGCTTACCGGGACCATCCCATCCTACGAAACGTTGGGTTGGGATGACGCCTTGCGCAGCCTGGAGGACGGACCGGGCCGGGCGGCGAAGATCCTGGCCGAACCCGCCCTCTGGGAGGTCGAGGAGCGCACCAGGAGCCTGCTCGGCGAGATCCGGGCCGGGGACGCCTTCAGCCAGCGCTGGGCCGCCGACTCGCTCTTCGCCCGCCTGTGCTACCTCGCCTGCCGCCTCGTCAAACCGGAGACGGTAGTCGAGACCGGGGTGGCCTACGGCGTCAGCTCGGCCTACATCCTGAAGGCCATGGAACAGAACGGCCGCGGCACGCTCCACAGCGTGGACCTGCCGCCACTCAGAAGGGAGTACGAGCGCTTCTGGGGTGTCGCCGTGCCAGACGGGACCGGGGAAGGATGGGTTCTCCACCGGGGCTCCAGCAGGCGCGTCCTGCCAGTCCTGCTCCGTAAGACCGGGCCCTTAGACCTGTTCGTCCACGACAGCCTCCACACCCGCCGCAACATGAGCCACGAGTTCGATACCGTCTGGCCGAACCTCCGCACCGGCGGCGTCATCCTCGCCGACGACGTGGAGCGCAACAGCGCCTTCGCCGACCTGCGCCTGAAGAAACCGTCCTTCCTGCGCGTGGTACGCGACAGGGAGAGAGACCCTCTGCATGGCAAGGCGGCCCCGGTCGTGTTCGGATTGGCGCAGAAGTAGCGGGCTCCGGCTAACGCCTCCGCCTCCAGATTCTCTGGCTCATGGTCTCGGCCGAGGCGTCGATCGCGCCGCGCGAAGACCGGGACCGCCCCCCCGTCCGGAGACCGACGACCCGCCGTAGGGGCGGGTTTCAGACCCGCCCGCGCCCGAGGAAGGCCAAAACAGGAGGCCTCGAAGCGGCGTGCTAGTAGCCTGGCCTTCCCATCCTCTTGTAGGTGATCTCCTTGCCAGCCTCCACACCGGGCTGGTCGAAGGCGTTGACGCCGTAGAGGGTGCCGGAGATGGCGGTCTGGATCTCGAGCGCCTGAAGCAGGTAGCCGAGGTTCTCTTCGTTGACGGCTGCGAGCTTTATGGTCGAGTTGGGGCGACCTGCTTCGGTGAGGGCCCTGCGCGTGGCGTCGCACTCGACGTTCAGGAGCTCGGCCATGGTGTGGCCGCCGAGGTATCCGACGCCTTCGATGTCTTCGTAGGCCTCGGGGATGGTCAGGTCGCGGGGGTGTTCCTCGACCTCGACGATCTCTATGACCTTGTCCTGCGGCCCCTCCATGTAGAGCTGGACCTGGGAGTGCTGGTCCGTGGTGCCGACGGCCCCGTGGGGGGTCGAGCCCTTCCCTTCTTTGCCGAGCGACTCGGCCCAGAGCTGGACGAACCACGCGGCGAGCCGCTCTAAAGAGTCCGCGTAGGGCATCATGACCCGCACGTTGCGCCCGCGTTCGGTGTCCATCAGGTAGTTCATGGCCGCCCCGACCACCGCCGGGTGCTCGGCCCCCCGCGCTTCCACCTCGTCCACGCACTGGGCGGCGCCGGTTAGCAGGGCCTCCACGTCGAGGCCCGTCACGGCGGCCGGGAGGAGACCTACCGGGGTGAGGACCGAGAAACGTCCTCCAACGTCGGCGGGGATCGGGAGCACGCGGAGGTCCTCGCGCTCGGAGATCTCCTTCAGAAAGCCCTTCTCGGGGTCGGTCGTGACGATGGTGCGCCCCTGGTGACCGAAGGAACCTAAAGCGTCTATCAGGCGGCCCCGGATAACGAGGAAGTTCGCCATGGTCTCGGCCGTCGAGCCGGACTTGGTGACGGCGTTGACCCACGTGCCGCCCGGCTCCGCGATGTCCAGTATGGCGGACAACGTCCCCGGGTCCGTGTTCTCCGCGAAGTGGATCCGCGGCCCCCTGCGGCCCGAGAGCGCGTTGTAGTAGGGGTGGTTGAGCGCCCGGTGCAGCGCCATCGGACCCAGCGCGGAGCCCCCGATGCCAACGTGGATGAAATCAGTCGCGCCGGAGCCCCGAATCTCCTCCGCCACCGACGCCGACGCTTCCGCATACTCCCGCGTCTTCGGCAACCGCATAAAGCCGGGCGGGTCCCCGAGAAGCTGATCCACGGCCTCCTCCAACCGGGGCCTCGCCCCGTCGACGTCCCCGTCCGCGAGACCCCCCTCCACCTCGCGCAGGTTCGTGTAATCGAAGGCGACTTCGGCCATGTTCGGGTTCCTCTCTCTGGAGACGTCTTCCGGGCACAGTGTAGTCCAGGGTATAATCCCCGGCCATCGTGAGAGATAAAGCACCCGTCGAGGAGACCATCGCGCGCCTGAAGTCCGCCTACCCGGACGCCCGCACGGCGCTCGACTGGTCGAACCCCCTAGAGCTGCTGGTCGCCACGATCCTCTCCGCCCAGACGACCGACGTCCGGGTGAACGCCGTGACGCCCAACCTCTTCTCCAAATACCCCGATGCCGCCGACTACGCCGGGGCAGACCCCGCAGAGCTCGAGGAAGACATCCGCCCGACCGGCTTCTTCCGCAACAAGGCCAAGTCTCTTCAGGGCATGGCCCGCGCCCTCGTCGAAGACCACGGCGGCGAGGTCCCGCGTACGATGGAGGAGCTTGTGGCCCTGCCGGGCGTCGGACGCAAGACGGCCAACGTGGTGCTCGGCAACGCCTACGCCATAGACGAGGGCATCGTGGTGGATACCCACGTCCGGCGGCTCTCGAACAGGCTCGGCTTCACCGCCCAGAATGACCCGGAGAAGATCGAGCGGGACCTCATGCAGACGGTCCCCAAAACGAACTGGACGGTCTTCTCGCACCTCCTGATCCTGCACGGCCGCAGCGTCTGTAAGGCCCGCAAACCGGCCTGCGGCGACTGCGTGGTGAACGACCTCTGCCCCTCGGCCTTCGAGGTCTAGGATGGCCGAGAACACCCCCAACCTCGACAGGCCGGACCCCCGCCGCTCGCATCCCCCCGAGGAGGGGTACACGCTCTACCGCCACCGCAACGCGGAAGAGACGCGGACCGGGGGCTGGCACGGCTACTACTGGGCCAGGCGCACCACGGGTGGGGAGTACGAGATCCGGAGCGTCCCGACCTCCCTCGGCGAACCGTCCGTCTTCGGCGGCGTCGTGCCCACAGAACCCTTCGAGAGACTATATCGAAGGGCGGACCGCGTATAATGTCCCGGATGAAACGCAGGGGGCATGGCAGAGCGGCCGAATGCGCTGGTCTTGAAAACCAGAGGCGCCAAAACGCCCGAAGGTTCGAATCCTTCTGCCCCCGCAGCCCCGCCCAATACGCAATCCTCGTTAAATTTGTTAAAAATCATTAAGATATTGGAGACTTTTGCGTTTTGGTTCTGTACACTGTGGGTAACTTCTCGGTTGGAGAAGGAAGTGCAGGCCGCTTGACAGACAGAGTAAACAAAAGGAGGACTGGATGAAGAGGGCAATTCTCTTGGCAATGGTCGCTTTCATGGCCATGCTAGTCCTGGCGCCGATGGCAATGGCTCAGGACACGACTATGATGATGGAGACCACCATGATGGACGACATGGGTGGCGGTCAGATGACCACGATGATGGAGATGACCGGCAGCGGCCAGGAGACCGACGGTGGCCTCCCGACCAGCGGTGGCCCGGCTATTCTTCTGCCGGCGGCCGCGCTGCTCGTGGGTTCGGGTATCCTGACCTACGCAATCCTGCGTCGCAGGTAATAGCAGACGAAACACCCGGGGGACGGACCAGTGATCGGTCCGTCCCCCAATTCGACCGGGGGCGAGCCTGCACCTCCCCGGTCTTTTTGTTGCTTCTCCCTTTGGTCATCGCGTACGCTCCGGCTGACGCCTACGCTTGTCGGCACGCTACGCCCTTGCGGGCTCCGCTCTCAGCACGTTTCGGCCTCACGGCCTCCACGCTCCGGCCTATGGCCTCCACTTTCAGCTGCATCACCCGCCGCAAAGACGGGCTCTACATGGCCCGCTACACGGTCCAGACGGCCACAGGGACGAAGCGAAAGACCATCTACGGCAAAGAGAGGGAAGAGGTCGCAGAGAAGCTCGTGGAAGCGCTCTCGAACCGGAACAAGGGCCTCGTTTTCGACGCGGGCAGCCAGACGGTAGGGGAGTACATGGAGCGGTGGCTCCAGACCTCGGCGAAGGGGAGCGTCCAGGAGAGTACCTACGAGTCGTATCGCAACCAAGTCGGGCGCTACGTGGTCCCAGCTATCGGGCGCGTGAAACTGAAAAGGCTGTCCGCCATGCAAATACAGGGGATGTATCGGGCGATGCTCGACAGAGGCCTCTCTCCGCGCACCGTGCAGTACACCCACGCTGTCCTGCACCGGGCGCTCGGTCAGGCGGTCCGCTGGGGCCTGATCCCGCGTAACGTCTCCGAGGACGTGGACCGGCCGCGCCTCCGTCGGGAAGAGATACGGCCCCTCAACCGCTACCAAGCCCGCAACCTTCTCAAGGCCGCCGGCGAATCCGGGGACCGCTTCGAGGCCATCTACGTTCTGGCCCTGCACACCGGGGTGCGGCCTGGCGAGCTGCTCGGCTAGAAGTGGGAGGACGTGGACTTCGGCAAAGGCGGCCTCCAGCTAAACCGCGCGCTCGCGGGCAAGAATTTCACTGCGCCAAAGACGAAGCGGAGCCGCCGCCGGATAGATCTGAGCGCAGCCAGCATCGCCGCCCTGAAAGCGCACCGCAAGCGCCAGCTAGAGGAGTGGATGCAGAGGGCCGGACTTTGGCGCGATTACGGCTTCGTCTTACCTTCGACCGTCGGCACGCCCCTCTCCCACCGCAACGTCGTGCGCGCGTTCAAAGATCTCCTCGAGCGCGCCGGACTGCCGCAGAGCACCCACCTGTACAACCTCCGGCACACCTGCGCCACGCTGCTGCTCGGCGGCAACGTCCACCCCAAGTACGTTCAACAGCTCCTCGGACACGCCTCCATAGCCCTCACCTTAGACACCTACTCCCATGTCCTCAAGGGCATGGACGGAGGGATCGGGGGCGCATTGGACGAGGCCCTCGGACAGCCCGTTATAGTGTAGCGGTTGGTGTAGTAGAGCCCCGGTCCACGGTAGGGGCTCTGTCGTTTCCCGCTGTTTGCAGGGCTTTCGGAAGTGAGCCGCCCAGGACTCGAACCTGGAACCTAAGTCCTCCTATCCTCGGTTAAGGGCTTGTCCTGTTCGAGGAGTTCAAGGGTGCCCGCGCTCCGAACCGTACGCTGATCGGTATCGTGTACGTTGGCCATCGTGGCGCTCGCCACCCTCGTCGAATCCGCACCCTTGGTGCGGAACGCCGCGATCATGGTCTCATCTTTGCAGCGCAGCGTCAGCAGATCGGCTACCCGCTAGGGGCCTTACGCCGGCCACCCGAAACCCAGCACCGCCAACGGTCTACTTACTCGACCCATCGAGTAAGCGTTCATAGCGGCGTGATGCGCCAGGCGCCGACCTCATCGCGACCCGTCGTACCTGAAAGCAAATGGCCGACCGGGTTGCATATATATAGATGTACCTTTCGGTCATGTGTATAATGCGTGAGTCCACGACAAAGGCAAACCCGCCGCGAGGCGGGGGCGCAAAGCCACGGGCCTCTCCGGAGCAGAGGCAGCCGGGCTACCGAAGGAGGTCCATGTCGTCCCCATCTTTACTTCGAGACGGAGCTCGCGCCCCCGCGCCCCCGGGCCGTTAGATGCGCCCAGGGAGAGGTACCCACGCTTGGCGGTCCACCCGGCCTCGGGGTATTTTTTGTCCCCCCGGGTTGCATATAACGGGTGCAAGACGCCCACGACAAAGGCAAACCCGCTAGCGAGGTAGGGGCGCAAAGCTGCGAGCGTAAGCGCGCCCACGGTTTTGTGCATCCGGCGCGGTATATGGTTGGCAAGTCCACGACAAAGGCAAACCCGCCGCGAGGCGGGGGCGCAAAGCCACGGGCCTCTCCGAAGCAGAGGCAGCCGGGCCGCCGGAGGGAGACTCTAGTGAAACAACTCTATTCCTCTTATGCCGGGTCGCAGACCGCTCGTTCTGACACCGAAACGGGAGGGAAAGGCGGCAAGGCCAGAAGGCGGTTGGAGGCGTGGCGGGTGTACCTACTGATAGGCGGCCTCGCCACGGGAGCGTACTTCTTCCTCCCATCGCAATCTGCGCAGGATTCCCTGCGCCCCCTCTTCAACTTGGCCGCGCTAGCTGCGTTCGTGGCCGGCATTCGCATGCACCGGCCGAAGCGTCCGCTGCCGTGGTACCTGTTCACGGTGGGCATGCTGCTGTTCGTCCTCGGCATCTTGGTTTATGTCTACTACGAGATCACCAAAGGACCGGAGGCTCCGGTTCCGTCTCCGTCGCTGGCCGACGCGTTCTTTATCGCCAGCTACCCTTGCGCGGCCGCCGCGCTGCTGCTGATCCAGAGCCGGAGGCTCGTCCGCGATCGGGCCAGCACCATTGACCCGATAATCGTCGCCGTGGCCGTGGGGATGCTCGCGTGGGTGTTCCTCATGCGCCCGGCCTTGACAGATCAGCACTCCTTTCTCAAGCAGCTGGTCAGCGTAGCCTACCCACTGATGGACGTGCTGTTGCTCGCTGTGGTGGTGCGGATGTTGCTCGTGTCCGGCAGGCGCCCGTTCGCGTACTATCCCCTCGTCGCGGGCCTGTTTTGCACACTACTTTACGATGCCGCCTATGGCCTAGCGACGCTGGGTGGCGATTACGACACCGGAAGCCCCATCGACGCCTTCGAGATGCTCTTTTTGGTGCTGTTCGGGACCGCCGCGTTGCACCCCTCGATGGCGGACCTCTCCGACGGGGTCGTACCTGACCCCCAGACGAAGCTCACACGGCGGCGCCTCGCGCTGCTCGCCGCGGCCTCCCTGATGGCGCCTGGTTTGCTGGCGCTTCAAGCGGCGCGAGGGGAGGAGCGCGGGAGCATTTCCGTGCTCGTGGGGGGCTCGGTGGTGCTGTCCTTGCTGGTCTTGGCCCGTATGGCGGGCATCATGCGAACCCGCGAGCAGGCCATCGACCGCGAACGGCTCTTGAGGAAAACCTCGGCCGCGCTCGTGGCCGCCCCGCATCGGAAAGGCGTCTACGGGGTGGCCCTGGACGCAGCCCAGGACCTCATAGGTAAAGGATCGAGATCCTGGGTTGCGGTCGCCACGGGCTCGCAGGAAGAATTGACCGTCGTAGCCGCGACGGACGATCCCGCGGGCGAGGTGTCGGGGGCCCGGATCTACCTCGACGAGTACCCGAACGCCGTTCACGCGGGCCTGCGCGAAGGAAGCATCGTCGAAGCAGACCACCTTAATCTCGCAGACGGCTCGAAGACGGAGGCTTTGGATTTTGCCTCCGAAAGGCATAGGGTCTTCCTTGTCCCGCTGATCGCGCAAGCCAGGCTCCGAGGCGCGATCTTGATACTCACCGATTCCGTGCTGTCCGAGGACAGCAAGGCAACGCTCGAGGCCTTGGGCAGGGAGGTGGCACTCGCGTTGGAGAGCGTTGCTCTCACCGAGGAGGTGTACCGGCGCGAAAGCGAAGAGCGCTTCCGCGCCCTGATACAGAACTCTTCGGACGTCGTCGCGATAGTCGGAGCCGACGGCGTCACCCGCTACGTGAGCCCAGTGGTCGAGCGTGTCCTCGGCTACAAGCCGGAAAACGGCATCGGTCACAGCGCCTTCCGGCAGCCGGTGATGCACCCCGACGACTCAGAAAGGGTGCGGGATGTTTTCGCGGGGATTATGGGAATCCCAGGCGCTGAGGCAACCGTCGACTTTCGCTTGCGCCACGCCGATGGTAGATGGGTGCAAGTGGAGGCTAACACTAAGAACATGCTCGCCGATCCGAGCATCGGCGGCATCGTCGTCAACTACCGGGACATCACCCAGCGCAGGACGCTTGAGGAGCGCCTTAGACACCAGGCCTTCCACGATCCCTTGACCGAGCTGCCGAATCGGGCCCTTTTCATGAACCGGCTCGGATTCGCCTTAACGCGCGCGGAACGTAGCAAGAAAGCGGCGGCCGTGCTCTTCTTGGACCTGGACAACTTCAAGCTCGTGAACGACTCTCTGGGGCACGAGGTCGGAGATAGGCTCCTGGTCTCGGTAGCGGAACGGCTAAGGGCGTCTTTGCGGGCCGAAGACACGGCCGCGCGCTTCGGCGGGGACGAGTTTACCGTCCTGCTCGAGGATGTGACGGACGTAACCGACGCGGTGCGGGTCGCCGATAAGATCACGCGGGCGCTCTCGGCGCCCTTCGTCCTGGAATCTCGCGAGGTGTTCGTCACCACGAGCATCGGTATCGTGCTTGGCACCTCCGGTCACGAGCGCCCCACCGACCTCTTGCGCAACGCAGACGTGGCCCTGTATCGGGCCAAGGCCAACGGCAAGGCCACCTACGAAGTGTTCGACGGCCTTATGAACGTCCAAGCTGTAGAACGCCTAGACCTCGAGGCGGACCTCAGGCGGGCCATCGAGCGAAGGGAGTTCGCGGTCCACTACCAGCCCCAGCTGGAGCTCCAGACGGGCAGTCTCGCCGGGTGGGAGGCCCTGGTGCGCTGGATGCATCCCGAGCGTGGTCCGATACCCCCTGGGGCGTTTCTCTCGGTCGCGGAGGAGACGGGTCTGATCTTCCAGATCGGCAGCCAGGTACTCGAAGAAGCCTGTCGGCAAGCCCGAGAGTGGAACGAGCAACACCCTGAGACCGATGCTCCCTTGAAGATGAGCGTGAACATCTCGGCGAGGCAACTGCAGCGTCCGGACGAGCTCGTTCGTGAGGTCGTCCGGGTCCTCGAGGAGACCCGGCTGGCCTCCGGCAGCCTCGTGCTGGAGATCACCGAGAGCATGTTGATGGGCGACGCCGAACACAACGTGGACGTGCTAGGAAGACTTAAAGCCTTGGGGATTGGGATCGCTGTGGACGACTTCGGCACCGGCTACTCCAACCTCGCCTACCTCAAGCGCTTCCCGGTGGACCTGCTGAAGGTGGACAAAACATTCGTCGATGGGTTGGAAGACAACCCAGAGGACACGGCGATCGTAAGGGCGATAGTCGATCTCGCTCGCGCTATGGGTATGCGGACGGTTGCCGAAGGCATCGAGACCACAGAACAAGCGAGCCTACTGAGAGATTTGGAGTGCGAGTTCGGGCAAGGGTACTACTTTTCCGAGCCACTACCGGCGGCTGAGGCGAGCACCCTGCTCAAGGCCTCTCCGAGCCCCCATTCTTGAAGGGGCGCGGCGTGAAAAGAGAGCTCACTGCCACTTCGGAGGGGCAAGAACAGCTTCGGACCGCCCGCGTCCATCGCAGTTCGCCGTGTAGGATCGTCCGGCCCGTAACGAGAAGAGGATATCCCTAGACATGCTGAAATCTGCGTTTACCCAACGAGGCGACTTCCACGAGGCGCGCGCCGACGTTCGATCTGCTTTCCCCAAAGGTGGTTTCCAGCCTGCAACCCTAATCGATCTCCTGAGCCGGAGGGCATCCCAGCAACCCGGGCGGGTGGCTTACACTTTCCTGGGCGCCGAAGAAGCTGAAGAAGGCTCCGTTACCTACGGAGAGCTGGACCGGCAAGCCCGGACCGTTGCTTCCCGACTGCAAAGCATGGGTGTCTCGGAAGGGGAGCGCGTCCTCTTGCTCTACCCCGCGGGCTTGGGCTACGTCGCCGCTTTTCTCGGCTGCCTGTACGCGGGGGTGGTCGCCGTGCCCGCCTACCCGCCCCGGCCCAACCGGCCCCTGTCCCGGCTCCGAGCCATCGTGGCGGATTCGCAGGCGACGACGACGCTCACCACCGCCCGCATCTTGTCCGACCAAAAGCGCCGGCTCGTGCACGCCCCGGAGATGGGATCGCTGCGCTGGTTGGCCACCGACGACGGCGAAGGCCTGGCGAGCGAATGGCGTCGTCCCGAGACGGGCGGCGAAACGCTGGCTTACCTGCAGTACACCTCGGGCTCCACGGCCGCGCCCAAGGGGGTAATGGTCACCCACTCCAACCTGTTGCACAACCTCGTGATGATCTACGACGGGGTTGGGTACACCCCGGATAGCCAGATGGTGAGCTGGTTGCCCCCATACCACGACATGGGAATGATCGGGGTGGTGCTGCAAGCCCTCTACGGCGGCTTTCCGGCGGCGCTCATGTCGCCGGTTTCCTTTGCACAGCGTCCCCTCGGCTGGCTGCGAGCCATCTCCCGTTTGGGCGCAGACAGTGCTGGCGCACCCAATTTCGCCTACGATCTTCTGGCCCGCAGGGTAACCTCCGAAGAGCGGTTGACTCTCGACCTGAGCAGCTGGAAAGTTGCCTTCAACGGCGCCGAGCCCATCCGGCAGGAGACCTTGGAGCGGTTCGCGGCGGCCTTCGCACCCTACGGATTTCGTCGAGAAGCGTTTTACGCGATGTACGGGCTGGCGGAGGCGACAGCGCTCGTCTCCGGCGGTTCGAAGACGGCCCCGCCCCTCGCACTCCCCTTCAAAGGGGCGGAGTTGGAGCGCGACCGGGTGGTGGAGGCCGTTGCCGGGCGCGAGGGCGCGAGGACGCTGGTAGGCTGCGGTCGTGTCCTGGCGGACCAGAAGGTCGCCGTGGTCGATCCCGAGGCCCTGACACGTTGCCCGTCCGATCGGGTAGGAGAGGTGTGGGTTTCGGGGCCCAGCGTCACCCGAGGGTACTGGGGCCGGCCCGAGGAGACGAAGCACGCCTTTCGGGCGTACCTGGCGGACACGGGAGAGGGCCCTTTTCTGCGGACCGGGGACCTCGGCTTCCTGCGACACGGGGAACTGTTCGTGACGGGACGGCTCAAAGACCTCATTATCGTTCGGGGGCGCAACCATTACCCTCAGGACATAGAGCAGACGGCGGAGCAGAGCCACGCAGCCCTGCGCCCGGGTGGTTGCGCGGCGTTCTCGGTGCAGGCCGAGGAGGGCGAGCAACTGGTAGTCGTGCAAGAACTGCAGCGCCGCCACGTGAGGAGCGCGGACGCGGACGAGGTAATCGCGGCCGTGCGTCGCGCGGTGACGGAGCACCACGAGGTGGAGGCCCACGTCGTCGCACTCGTCAGGACCGGAGGTATCCCCAAAACCAGCAGCGGCAAGATTCGGCGACGGGCGACCAAGGCCGCCTATCTGGAGGAGACTCTGCCGGTCGTGGCGACGGATACGTTGTCGAACGTTGTGCAAGGGCAAGACGCCGAGCTGGCGGCCGTGGACTCCGAAGCGCCGGAGTCCACGCTAACCCTCGACGATGCCGATCGTGTCCTCTCGGTCGTTAGCGACTTCGTGAGGCGAAGGGGGCGCGCGGAGCCCGCGCGGCTCTCCGACTCCTTGCAGGGGGATCTGGGCCTCGATTCGCTGGCCATAGCCGAGCTTTTGATCGAGGTGGAGACGGCCTTCGGGGTAAGGTTGGGCGATGCGGTCATCGCTGAGTTGCGGACCGTGGAAGACGTACGCGGCGTGGTGCGCAATGCCCCCCAACCGGGCGCGCTGGAATCTCCGCAGCCCGACGGGGAGCATGGCGGGCTCGCCGGGCTGCAGGACCGGATATTCCGCCAGATCCCCCAACTCGGCGCCGTAGTGAGCGAGCAGGACGGCAGGAA
>CADCUW010000431.1 GCA_902805985.1 uncultured Rubrobacteraceae bacterium | reverse complement strand
CGCCCCCCGCGAGCCCTCCGACCGCGACGCCTTCCGCCGCGCGACCCGGTCGCTCGCCGTCTCGCGCGTCCCCATCAGCGCCCCCGCCTCCATGCGCCTCTTCGGCAACGAGACCCGCTACGCCAACATCCTCATAAGGGACGCGCGGACCAGCGGCCAGAGCGTGGTGAGGCTCGCCGTGAGGGAGGTCGTGGACTCGGCCGGCGCGACCCTCTCCCACAGGGCCGTTGCCCACCTCGAGCTCACCAAGGACGGCCAACTCCAGGCCTACCCCCTGGTCGCCAAACTTCTCCCCGAAGAGGAGAAGATCGTGGAGGAGGCCGCCGGCGCCTACGCGACCGCCCGCACGCACCACGACGACTCGGCCGTCAGGAACGTCATCACGCGCGCCTTCGACGCGGCCCGGGGCCTCTCGCTTTTGCCCTCCGGCGGCGCCTACTTCGTCCCGGCCGAGCACGAGGCCACGGCCCTCGCCGTCCACCGCTTCGTAGGCGAGCTCAACGACCAACTCCTCGCACGCGACGGCGCTGGCGCAGACGGGACCGGCGAAACCGGCGAAGCCCCGACGGACGCTTCGGCGGGTACCCAGGCGGGCCCGTTCCGGCGGATCATCCTCATGCCCACCGACCTCGTCGACAAGGAGTCCGTGCGCGACGACCTTGCCGCCGCTCTGGCCGAGAAGGTGAAAAGGGACGCGAGGAGCCTCGCCAACGAAATGACCGACCTCCTCGCCACGAAGAGGAAGATAACCGAGCGACGCCAGGAGGACCTCTTCGAGCGCGTCAGGGCCCTCAAGACCTACGTTTCGGACTACGAGGGCATCCTAGAGCGCGAGATGACGGACAACCGCGCCGACCTCGAGCTCGCCCAGAAGCAGGCCGTTAGCCTTCTCTCCCAGGTCGAGGTGAAGTAGGCGCGGTCGACCGGATCCTCTCCGACCAATCCGCTGCGCGTGTCCCGCGCCGCGAGACCTTAAGAGACCGCCACACCCGCGGAAGGAGGCCAGAGGCCGATGCAGCCCACCCCGGCACGCACCAACGGCCGCCCCCGCTCGACCCGCCTGGGCACGTTCCTCGGCGTCGCCCCCGACGGGCGCGAATTCTGGCTCCTGGGCGGCCACGTCTACTCGCAACCCCCGTCCGAGCAAGGGACTTCCCACGTCTGCCGCCTCGCCGCCTTCAACCGGATGCGGAGGGCGCGACGGCCGCGAGACGCGGCGGCCGGGAGGCGCGACGCTTTCTGAGCCCGCGTCGTCGCGCCTCCCGGTCGCACACCCCGGTAACGCCCACCGAGCGCGCCACAAAACCTCCTACCCCCCGGAGCTCAAGGAGACACAATGGTCCAACCCGTCGCAGAAAAGGTCGTCGAACTGCTCGAAGGGTACGCCTGGGAGTTGGAAAACGCCTCCCGACGGGGCGACGCCTCCGGGAAGGCCTCTATAGAGGAACGCCTGGGCGAAGTCCGGTGCGCCATAGACGCCCTGGACGAGTCGTCGGAGGCGGAGCCAGCAGTTGAGCCGTTCCCCGAAGTCGAGACCGCCGGAGCGCTTGCGTCCGTCGTCCTCGAGTCGGCGCAAGCTCGCTTCGGCGAGCGGCGTTTCCACCCCAGCTCCGGCGAGATACACCCTGGCAACTGGTACGCCCTCTGGGTCCACCTGGAGGGCGTCGGCGAGGTCGAGGTGCGCGCGCGCCTGCTCGCGGACCGGCCGGACCAGGCCATAGCCATTGCCCGCCCTCCCGCAGACAAGCGACGCGCATAGGAGGCCCACGCATGCCCGATCCGCAGGACGCCCGGCGCGACGAGATCTTCGCCTTCCCCTTAGAGGCCCCGAACGACCCGAGGTTAGACGTCTTAAGCGTCGTCTACGCGGACGATCAGGATCCTCCGATCCTCACCGAAGCCGGCGTAGTAGCCCTCTTCCACGCCCGCCTCATCGAACGCGCCTTCGTCGGAGAGGCCATGGCCCGCGACGCCTGGGCCACGCGAAGCCACCTGATCGCGCAAGACGGGGGGGACGCCAGCAGCGCCTCCGAGGCGCAGGCCGCCCATCGGGGGGCCGCGGAACTGCTCGCCATGCTCGCGCCGGCGATGAACGTCCCGTTCCGGGGCATCACTCGCCTGGACCGCATCGCCGGCAGGCTCCTCCTCGGTCGGGCCCGCGCACGCCTCGCGCGCAGGCCCGACGACCGCGAGGCGCGCGCCATCGCGCTGAACACGCTGCGCGGGCTCGGGAGGAGGCCCGCGTGAGTCCCCCGGTTTTCTACGACCCGGCGACCACGTGGAAGGAGGAGTACAAGAGGCGCCCCGGCGAGAGGATCGCCCTGCGCGACGGTACGGTCCTGAAGCCCAACCAGCGCTTCGAGGACCCCGCCTACTGCGCCCAGAAGGGCAAGAAGCAGGCCAAGAACGTCGCCACCGTCTCCTCGTTTATGCTCCCGGGCCTCGACGGCGTGCTCCAACGCGTCCGGCCCTCCGCCACCGACCCCGACGTCATGGTCGTGGAGGACCGCCACGGCAACCTGGCCGTCTACGACGCCGAAAGGCGCCTCGCGCTAGACGACTCAGGCGAACAGGACAAGACCGCAGCGCAGATGGGAGCGGTTATCGCCGGCGAGCGGGCGAGGATCTCGCGCAAGAACGTGCGGGGCGAGCTCTCCGGGCAGTTCGCCGAGGCCTACGACGCGGCCGTGGGATCTGCCACGGCCCCCAACCTCATCCGCGCCTGCGACTGCTTCATGGTGTGGGCGAAGCACGAGGGGATCTACCCCGGCTTCGCGGCCGAGGAGCTCGGCCCCCATCTCGACGCCCTCAGGGCCGAGGCCCGCGGCGGTGACCCGGACAGCGCCGCCCACGCGGGCGACCTCCTAACCCCCGAGAGGTCCCGCCTCATCCGGGCGGCGCTCGCCGAGGGCCCCGCGATCGTCTCCGAGCTCATCGCGACGGGCGGCCTCTCCGCCGGGGGACCGACCGAGGAACACGCCCGCGACCTCATCGAACGGGTCGGCCGCTTCGCGCGCGACCTCGCCGCCTACGAGCGGCTCGTCGCCCAGGACCTGGCGAGCGCCCGCGCCGACCTCGACCTCGCCAAGCACGCCCTCGACCGTCTGCTCGTCGAGGGCCAGCTCCCCGGCTCCGACGACGCGCCGGAGCGCGGCGCGGCCTAGAGCCCGCCCCCCAATCTTCTGACCGACGACCGCCCCGCCGCACCAGGAGGATCACCAATGGCGATAGTCCGCCACGAGATGCATCTCCACGAACGCGTCTCCGCCCTCGCCGTCGACGCGAAAAAGCAGGCCGAGTTCCTCTTCACCGCCGAGAAGATGGGCCTCGAAACCGTCGAGGAGGGCCGGGACATGGAGACCAACGACGTCTTCGCCTCCGGTCCCCGCCACCGCGTCCTCGGCCTGGTCCGCTGGGCCCGCACCCAAGGCATCTACCCGTCGGAGGTCCTCGTCGACTCCGAGGACGACAAAGACTACTTCGCCTCGGAGTTCGCCCGCGACGCCGAGCGCGGCCGCGTGCCCGGGGGAGCCAGCGCCGCGCCCGAAATCGTCTTCGGCTGATCCCGCCGGAAACCGCCGCAGACTCCGCAAGGAGATCACCGCGACCGCGGATGCGCGACACCGCGGTCGCGTGGCCCGCCTCTGGCAGGGGTCAGCTCGGAGAGACCAACGCTCTCCGCGAGGCCGGCGCGGTCCTCCCCCCCAGACGGGAGGACCGCGCCGACCCGGCACGACCCTGAGGCCCGCGTCCTCCGAACCAGCACCCGATGGAGAAGGAGGCGCACGCCATGTCCGAAGATCTCCTCTTCGACCACACCGAGCCCGCGCGGCCCCGCGAGGCCGCCGACGGAGTTGACGCCGGCGGTGCCCCCGTCGCCCCGACGGCCACGCAGAAACGCGGCGGGCTCTTCGGCGGCGCCGTGACGGAGGAAGCCCTCTCCTCCAGCCGCAAGGTACTCGCGTCTGCGCGCGGCGGCGCGTCCCTCGTCGGCCTCCAGCAATACTTCACGCCTCCGGAGGTCTCCGATCTCGTGGCCGCCGTCGTCGGGAAAGACGTCCCCGCCTTGGACCC
>CADCUW010000430.1 GCA_902805985.1 uncultured Rubrobacteraceae bacterium | reverse complement strand
TCGTGGACCTCTTGGAGCGTCGGGGCCTCGTCGAGCGCCGCCCCGAGGGCCGCGCCAAGCGGCTCTATCTGACCCCCGAGGGGCGCGAGCTTTTCGAGGAGGTCGTCCCGGCCCACGAGGATTTCGTGGCGGAACGCTTCTCCGTGCTCTCGGACGAGGAGCAGGCCCTGTTGCACAACCTCCTGCGCAAGCTGGACCGCGGGCTCCGATGACCCGGATCGCGGCCCGGTCGGTGCCGCTCCGTGGTGGAAGACCCCCGATACCCGGCCATCGGGGGACGGTTCTTCGCGGACCGCGGGCGGACCGAGGGGGCGATTTTGCGCACCGTCGGCCGCCGGAACGAGCGGCGTTCGGGTGGAAGCGCATCCTGGAGACCCACGAGAGTACCCCCGAAGGCGTCCGCCTGCCGTCCTCGCGTCGCCGGTGGGCGTCGCCGGTGGGCGAGTGGGGTTGGGCGTTATAGTCGGCGACGAACCGGTCGTGAGCCTCGACGAGCTCGGCCCAGCTCTCGGCGCGCGAGAAGTGCCAGTCGGCCATGCGACCCTGAACGCCGAAGGTCGTTTCCGAATAATTGTGCCAGGGCCTGCCCTTCTGTATCTCCTCCTTGCGCACGCCAAGCTTCGCGTACACGGCCCTCGCCCGTTTGGCCAGGAAGACGGAACCCGAGTCGTGACGAGCGTTTTGGGCGCGCCGTAGCGTTCCGCGGCCCTGTAGAAGATGGAGAGGAACGCCCCGAGGTCCTGCCTTCGGGTCACGGCGCTGCTCAAGATAGCCCTACTGTAATTGTCCATAACCGTCACCGAGTAGGCTTTGCTTCCGACGAGCCCCTCGTCGACCATGTCCAGGTGCCTGACGTCCGCGCTCCAGACCTCGTGCCGCTCGGGGCGGCCGCGGCTCCCCGCCCCCGCCCCGAGGCTTCTCGTAGCCGTAGACCTCGCGGATTTGCGCCAAGATCCTGCCGCACGTGGCCCGGCTCAGGTCGAAGCCCATCTGCACGAGCGCGGCGTGCACCCTGAAGGCGCCAAGCCCGGGGAATCCGTCCGCCGGACCCTCGAACCCCCGCGCTTTCCACCTCTCCAGTGTCTTGTAGACGGTCGAGTGGTGTATCTCGAGGTAACCCGCTATTGCCTTCACGCTCCAGCCGGGGAGCCGCAGCGCCACGATGGCCGCCCGGGCCTCGCGGACGTCCCGGGCCTCGGGGTAGGGCGGGTAGTTCCTGACGATCTTCAGTGGCACGGGCACCTCGTCGAGCACGCGCGCCACCGATCGGTAATCCGGCCTGCGACCGAAGCAGGCGTGGACTATGTTGGCTATCTCATTGAGGTTGAAGCGCGGGTACTCGGCCTTGAGGTCCACGACGAGCCGGCGGACAGCCGGGGGGGAGACGCTTGCGCCGGGCGGGAGGGCTACGGTGGGTCCGTCAACGCTTTCGGTTTCCTCTCATCGTTGCGACGGCCATGCTTCGCAGGGCTCGTGAGCAGGTCTGTCCTCACGGCCGGGACACCCCGGTGCGTAAGCACGTCGACGAGGCCAGGGCGGCTACTCCTCCCTAGGATCGGGCACGCGCCCCATCGCGGCGACGAGTTCGTCGTCGTCGAGGAGCGCCGCGTCGTAGACGACGCTGAGCTGCTCGATGCGGCCGTCCTCGTCGAGGCCCAGGGCGGTGATGCCGCGCGGGATCGGGCCGGCGGGGTTGACCCACTCGTAGCCGCCGCCGCGCCCGTCGCCGAGCACGCGGCGGACGGTGGCTCCCGAGCCGTAGGGGAGGGTGTCGATCGCCCGCCCGAGGTAGCGCGTGATCGCCGGCTTGGCGCGTACCCGGATGCGCAGCGCGAAGTCATCTAGGACGGCGTCGTCGGCGAACAGGGCCGCGGCCCTGTCCGCGTTGGCGGCGGCGAACGCCCCGGTCAGGGCGTCGACGGTCTCGCGCATCCGCGGCGCAGCGCGGTCGGGCAGCCCGTCCTCGCCGAACGTCTGCGGGAACTCGGTGGCGGGCACGGCCATCCCGTTCGCCGCGCGTGTCCCGAAGTGGCGTGCGTCCCAGTAGTCGACGAAGCGGGTGATCTTCCCATCCTGGAAGTCCACCGCGGAGATCGCCCTCATGTCGCCCCCGAACACCGCGGCCTCGTTCGTGACGAACACGACCGCGCTGTTCTCGTCGCCGAAGACCTGCGTCGCGTAGGACCGCCCGTCGCCGAACGTCGGCATGTACTGGGCGAATAGGTCGCGCAGAACCTCCCAGCTGAGGTTCGCCCACCCGATGACGGCGTCGTTGTGGCTCGTGCGCTCCTTCGCGTAGAAGCTCATGAGGCCCTCGACGTCTTGGCCGGTCTTCGCCTCGAAGTACGGCTCGAGGATGGCGGCGACTGCGGGCGTGGCGTAGGTAGTATTAGGGGTGGGTAGGGGCTTGGTGGTCATGTGCGGTTCCTCCTCGTACGTAGTCTGACATGGTTAGTGCGCTGCTTACGCACCTTCTGTGGCCCTCGCGGCTAGGTGCTCCTCGGCGATCCGGACAAGCCCGGGGGTTTGCCGGTCAACGGACGACGCGAACGTTCAAGAGCGACATTCCCAACGCCTCGCCGAACGCCACCCGAGCCCCTTTCTCGTTCCGGCCTCGTCCCTCAGCCGCCGACGAACTGCTCGACGTGCAGCGGCCTGAGGTTGGCCTCTATCTCCGCGCGCCGGTCTTCGAGGGGGGGCGGTATGATGAGGTTCTCGCCGAGGTGTTCCAGGTCGGCCATCCGGGAGATCCAGGAGGGGCCGCCGTCGGTGGTCGTCAGCTCGAGGAGAATGCCGTTCGGCTCCCGGTAGTACAGGCTCTTGGCGAAGAACCGGTCCACGAGCCCCGAGGAAGGCAGCCCCGCCCGGTCGACGGCCCCGGCCCAGCGTCCGATCTCCTCCTCGTCGGTAGTCCTGAAGGCCACGTGCTGCACGCCCCCGGCCCCGAGGCGCTCCCGGCCCAGCTCGGGCCTCTCCATCAGGTGCACCTCGGCGCCCGGGCCGCCCGGCCCGACCTCGAAGACGACTACCTTGCGGCCCTCGGCGTCATCGAACTCCTCCCTCTCGCGGAAGTCCATGAGGTCCACGAGCGTCCGACGCGTGGGACCGGCCCCTCCCACGGTCATGGCGTAGCTCTCGAGACCCCGAACCTGCGCCTCCGCGGGCACGGGGCTCCGGTCCCACCTCACGCCGTCAGATATCGCGACCCCCCCACCCTCGGCCACGAGCTGCAACCGGTGCCCCTCGGGGTCCGAGAAGGCGATCATGGCCCGCCCGTCGTACCGCTCGGTTATGCCGCCGTGGCGGACGCCCTCGCCATCGAACCTGTCGGCCCAGTAACGCAGCGCGTCCCCGTCCGACACCCGCAGCCCGATGGCAGACACCGAACCCGAACCTGGCCTGTTGGAGGCCGCGTACGGAATGTCGAAGAACGTCATGATCGTGCCGTAGCTGCCGATCCCGTCGCCGTAGGCGAGGTGGTACATCGACGGGTCGTCGAAGTTGACGCCCTTGTACACGAGCCGCAGCCCCAGCGTGCCCACGTAGAAGCGCGCGTTCTCCACCACGTCCTTCGTGATCGAGGACGTGTGGTGCAGCCCCCCAAGCTCCGTAAGCCCCGCTCTCGTCATCGCCGCCTCCTTTGGTTTAACATTGAACTATTAACAGTTTACCTTTGAACAGTACCTTGTCAAGCGCGCCGGTTGCGGGACGGTGTTTTCGGTTTTAGGTTAAACTCGGGGCATGGCGGACGTGGGACGAGAGGCGCCGGCGGGCAAGGGCGGCCTGAGGCGGTCGTCGGTCTTGGGGCGGCTCAGGCTGGCGCGGGTGGGGCAGAAGCTGTACCGGGCGACCGCGGTGCATCTCGGGACCTATGGCCTGAACAACGCCCAGTTCGACGTGCTGGCGCGGGTGGGGACGGCGGAGGGGATCGGGCAGAAGGACCTCGGGACCTCGCTCCTCGTGACCAAGGGCAACGTCACCCACCTCGTGGACCTCTTGGAGCGTCGGGGCCTCGTCGAGCGCCGCCCCGAGGGCCGCGCCAAGCGGCTCTATCTGACCCCCGAGGGGCGCGAGCT
>CADCUW010000429.1 GCA_902805985.1 uncultured Rubrobacteraceae bacterium | reverse complement strand
GCGGGGGGCCTCACCCGTGTCGTCTGCCTGGAGGGCCCCTCAGACGAGGAGCTCGTCGAGAGGATCCTGGGCGGGCGCAGGACGAGCCGGGCCACGGGGGAGGTCTACCACCTAGAGCACGACCCGCCGCCCAGCCCCGAAGAGAGGCTCGACCCGGGGGACTTCCTGGAGCGAGACGACGACACCGAGGAGGCCACCAGGGGGCACCTGGAGGCCTGGCGTCGGGAGGCCGACGCCCTGAAGGACTACTATGCGGACCGGGGCCTGCTCGAGGTAGTGGACGCCCGCCGGCCAATGGCCGAGGTCACCGAGGCGATACTCGAGGCTCTGGGCCACCCGGAGCGCCCCGCGTTCTACGAAGTCCCCAGGACCGTTTAGGGGACCCATGGGAACCCGGAGCGAAGACGGGCGCCGGGACCGCCGCGACGACGCCCTGATGCTGGACGACGGGACGGCGGTCCGCTTCCGGGCTGTCGAGCCCGGCGACGCCCGGGCGCTACAGAGGCTGCACGCCCGCTGCAGCGGGCGGTCCATAGAGATGAGGTTCTTCGGGCCCCTCGGCAAGCTCCCCGACAAGAAGGCAGCCCGCCTCTCCCGCGCCGAAGGCGCCGACCGGCTCGCCCTGGCGGCGCTAGATCCCGACGGGGGCGAGGAGATCGCGGCGGTGGTGCGCTTCGAGCGCGAGGAGGGCGGCGAGGCGGCCGAGTACGCCGCGCTGGTAGAGGACCGCTGGCAGGGGCTGGGGCTGGGCCGGGCGCTGACGGAGCGACTGGTCGAGGCCGCCCGTGGTCGGGGAGTGCGGTGCCTGTACGCGCTGGTGACGCCCGGCAACGAGAGGATGGTGCGGCTGCTGCGGGGCCTGGGGCTGCCCACGCGGAGATGCAGGGAGGGGGGCGCCGAGCGCCTAGAGGTCGATCTTCGGGGGTCCGGGAAGGTCGACGGGAGCGCCGATGACCGCCTTTCCCGCTAACGCCGCGCGTAGGGCGGTAGCTAAACGGGGCACGACGCCGTGCCCGTGACCAACACGCCCAACGCGTCCATCGAGTACGAGGTCCACGGCTCGGGGCCCTCCCTCGTCCTCGTCAACGGATTAGGCTTCGGCCGCTGGGGCTGGTTCAAGCAGGTCCCGGACCTCTCGCGCAGCTTCGCCACCATCACCTTCGACGCGCGCCGCGGGAGCGACCGGGGGCTCGGGGTCGGGGACCTCGCCGGCGACGTGGCCGACCTCCTCGCCCACCTCGGGGTGAACAACGCGCACGTGCTGGGCGCCTCCCTCGGCGGCTTCGTCGCCCAGGAGCTGGCGCTCTCGCGGCCCGAGCTCGTGGCCGGGCTCGTCCTCGTCAGCACGGGCCACGGCGGCCGTGGGCAGGCGCACATGTCGGCAGGGGCCACGGGCAAGATGCTCGGCCTCGGCGCCCTCAGCCCTAAGCAGGCGGCGCGGCGCGGGCTCGAGGGGGCCACCTCGGAACGCTACCGCGCCGAGAACCCAGATGAGTTCGAGTGGATCGTCCAGAAGCGTCTGGAGGACTCGCCCTCGCCTGCCTCCTACAACGCGCAGGCGCTGGCCGGCGCCCGCTTCGACCACTCGGGCGACGTGGGGCGCATAGGCTCGCCCACCCTCGTGATCCACGGCTCCGAGGACCGCTACGTGCCCCCCGCCAACGCCCGCGCCCTGGCGGAGGCCGTCCCCGGCGCCAGGCTGCTCGTCCTCGAGGGGGCCGAGCACCTGGTCTTTATCGAGCGGGCCGCCGAGGTGAACCGCGGGGTCCTCGCGTTCCTCGGGGGCGGGCAGGCGTAGCGCGGGCCCGGGCAGGGTAGAAAGCGCAGAAGGCACAAGCCCCCAAGGGAGGAGAACGGAGCATGATGGACAGAGGTAAGGCCCGAGACGTCAACGAGGCGGCCCGGCGGTTCGCGGAGACCCTGGCCGATTCGTACAGGGTAGTCTACGGGCAGGCAGCAGAGGCCGGGCAGCGCCAGCAGCAGCGCGCCCAGGAGTTCTCGGAGCTCGTGGCCCAGAACCTCAGGGAGCAGACCGAGGCCAACCGAGCGGGGGCCCAGGCGCTCAGCGAGCAGGCAGCCAGGCAGCAGGAGGCAGGGCAGGCGCTGGCCCAGGAGTCCGTGGAGGCCTACGCCGAGTTCCTCGACGACGCCTTCTCCCGCTACCGCTCGGGCACCGAGATGGCCGCCCAAAGCGCACGGGAAGGCGCGAGGACCATGACGGAGACGACCACGAGCCTGGTGGGCACGGCTGCCTCGGCGGCGGGGGCCACGGCGGGGGCGGCGGCCGGCGCCACCCGGGAGGCGGCGGACGCGGCCACCTTCCCGATCCCCGGCTACGACTCGATGAGCGTCGAGGAGATCGAGGGGAGGCTCGGTCCCCTCACGGACGACCAGGTGGGGCGCCTCAGGGACCACGAGCGCCAGAACCAGAACCGCAAGACCCTCATCGAGCGCTACGACCAGAAGCTGAGGGCCGCCTCTTAGGGGCACGCCCCGCCAGGAAACGACCGGGGCGGGACCTTCGAGAGCGAGGGAGCGCGCGTGAGTAGCCCGAGGAAGGAAGTCGGGCGTCCGGGGCACGGCGGGCCGCCCCGCCCGCTGGCGGGCATCCCGGTCCCCGGGCTCTCTGGGCTGACCGAGCGGCCCAGGAGCCTGCCGTTCTACGGCAACTACTGCGGGCGCGGCCACGGCGACCCCACCTACCGGACGCCGCCCGTGGACGCCGTGGACGCCGCCTGCCGGGAGCACAACCGCTGCTACGCGCTCCTCGGCGACTACAACGAGGGGTGCGACCGCGACTTCGTCGAGCTCCTGCCGACGGCCATAGCCGAGACCCCGTCCCAAGAGGGCAAGAACGCGGGGCTGCTCGCGCTGGCGTACTTCTCCTTGGCCGAGCCGAACCTCGGGTTGGGACGAACCCTCTTCAAGGGGGCGTCGCCCCGAGGCGGCAAGGGAACCAAAACCAGAGGAGGAGACGCGGTGAGCGAAGGAACGCGGGAGCAGGGACCGCAGGGCGGCCGATCGGTAGAGGAGAGCAACGAGGGCTACTCCTGGAGCGACAGCAACACAAACACGGTCGAGGAAGACAAGGGCCCCAAGGGCCTCCTAGCACCCCTTCTCAACCTGGACATACTCCCATCGCCTAACAGCGACACGACCACCCTGGAGTCAGGGGACTCCGACGGCTTCCAAGGCCCAGCGGGAGATGACCAGGGAGGAGGGCTTGGGTAGCGCCGGTCGCGTCGCGGGCAAGACGCGTGGGTCATGATCGGGAGGGCGAAAGAGGGCTGGCGGCGCTTCGGGGCGAGCGACCCCGGGCACCGCTTCCGTGACCGCTACCGCTACCAGCAAGAGCGCGAGCGCGGCTGGCGGGACCCCCGCAGACTCTTCTTCGTCGTAGGCGGGCTCGTCGTCGCGCTCGGCAGCCTCGCCTTCGGGGTGCTCCCCGGCCCCGGCACGCTTACCTTCTTTGTGGGCCTCGCCATGGTCTCCGGTGAGTTCTACCCCGTCGCCCGCCTGCTGGACTGGGCCGAGGTGCGGGCGAGGACGCTGGGCCGGTGGGTCGGGGGCGTGTGGGGGTCGTCGGCCGCGGGCAAGGCCCTGGTCGCCTCGGCGGCCGTGATAGGCGCCGCCGCGGTCCTCTACGTGGCCTACCGCCTGCTCTTCGGCGGCTGAACCCGGCCCCTATTCACCGGAGTGCGTGGAAGGATCATTCTGCGAACTTCGCCTGCAGGGGGTTCTCGGAAGTCCGCGCCCGGTGATCGCGTGGCAATACCCCTTTCGGGCCACGTTGGTATATGATTCGCGCGTCCACCCGACTGCACGGTCGGGCAGGACGCGCGAACGCGGGAAGAAGGTGGACACCGAGCGCGCAGATCCGGGGGCGGGCATGGGGGCCAATCGATCTAGGGGCGGCGCGGTCCTGCCGGACGGCCCAGCCCGCAAGAACCACGGGATACTGAGGGTGGCCCTCCGGGCGGCGGCGGTGCTGGTCGCTCTCGTGGGCGTCCTGTTGTTCCTGGCCGCCACCGGGGAGGGGTCGGGCTTCGGCAACCTTGCCTGGGCGATCGTCGCCAGCGTGCTGCCGGTGCCCCTCTACCTGGCCCTGGCGCTGTGGATCGACCGCTACGAGAGGGAGCCCCGCCTGCTGCTGCTCTGGGCCTTCTTGTGGGGCGCTACGTTCGCGCTCTTCCTGTCGCTCGCGCTGGAGGTCGTGCTCATAGAAGCGCTCCTGCCTGCGATCTTCGGCCCGAACTCGGCGCTGGCGAACGCCATAGGCGGGTCCGTCGTGCCCGGGGCGGCCGAGGAGGGGGCCAAGGGCCTCGCGCTCCTGATCCTCTACCTCTGGAAGCGCAACGAGTTCGACGGCGTGATAGACGGCATCGTCTACGCGGCGATGGTCGGGCTCGGCTTCGCGATGATCGAGAACGTCGAGTACTACGCGGGCGCCATCGCCCGATCGGGGTTGTCCTTCGAGCTCACCTTCCTCTTGCGCGGCGTGCTCGAGCCCTTCCTGCACCCGCTTATGACGGCCCTCACCGGGATAGGGTTCGGGATCGCCAGCCGGGCCACCAGCAGGGCCGCGCGCATCGGCGCCCCGATAGCGGGCCTGCTCGCCGCCATGACGGTTCACAGCCTGTGGGACTACGGCGCGCTCGTGGGCGAGGGCATGGCGGGCATAGCAACGAACTACTTGAGGATCTTCCTGCCGCTCGCGCTGCTGGTGGTCGCCTTCGTGGCCTACGGGCTCTCCAGGGAAGGGCGCCTGGTCCGCGAGCACCTTAGGCCGGAACTCCAAAGCGGCGTGCTCACCCAGCAGGAGTACGATTCGCTCGGGAGCGTCCGCGGACGCATCACGGCGTCGCTCGGCGCCCTGCGCCAGGGCTACCGCCCTTGGCGGAGACGTGCTCGCTTCGCCCAGGTCGCCTCGGAGCTTGCCTTCTACCGCGATCGGGTCGGCCGGGGGGCGACGACGGTGGAGGTTGAGAAGCGGGACGCCGCCTACGTCGAGGCGCTGCGCAACCGCGCGTGAGGGGACACGGAAGGGCCACCATGACGAAGCGTCCTTAGAGGAGGAGCCGATGCAGAAGAGCCCAAGCCCGGCGAAGGCCTGGGACATCGCGGCGGTCTATACGGCAATGTTCCTCCTGTTGTTCAGAACAGTATCAGGTACACGAAGATGGTCCAGTCGTTGATCAGGTGGGCGCCGTAGCTCACCCACAGGTTCTTCGTCTTTATGTAGGCAAGCGTGAGCACGAGGCGGGCCGACCCGATGACGACCACGCACTGCAGGAGGTTCCAGTCGTAGACGGGCAGGTGCATCAGCCCGAAGAGCAGCGCCGAGAGCAGCCACGCGATCAACACCGACCCGCCCCGGGAGAACCCCGCCCGCGAGTAGCAGAGGTAAACCACCGCCAGGAACGGCAGGACCGTGAAGAGCTCCTCCCCGAGGAGCTGCACCCCCGTCCCGAGGAAGAACAGCGCCAACCCCGACCCCGTCTGCTGGGTGAGCTGGGCCGTCTCGGCGTTGGCGTCCGCGCCGAACACGAGGCTGACGACCGACGCCACCGTCAAGGAGACGGCGAGGTTCAGCAGCGCGAACCCCACCATCAGGGCGAGGTCCCTCCCCCGCACCCTCCGGAACAGGGCCCCCCAGTTCCCCGGCGCCACGTACGCGAGGGCCCCGAGCGGCAGGGCGACGGTGAGGACCTGGTTGACCAGGGTCGGGAACGGCGCCAAGAACAGCGCGAGGAACGCGGCGACCACCGCCCCCACCAGCAGCGCCCACCCCCGCCCGGCGATGCGGGCGGGCCGGCCGTCGTAGAACGGGAAGTCGTCGTTCGGGTCCTCGAAGCGCTTGAGTCGGCCGCTCTGCTCCATCCAGCCCCTTCCGTCGGTCGCGGATCGCATTGTCCCAGATCGGCTATTCACCGGAGTGCGTGGAAGGATCATTCTCCGAAGTCCATTTGCAGGATCCCGCATAAGACCGGGCACAGACGGGCCATAAGCGCCCCGATTACCCCGCCCGCGTAGGGCCGTCGGCGACAGGCGTTTGTGCAATGGATGGATATGCGGCTTCCTGAATAGTCCAGACGCCCGGACGACCTCACGGCAGACTGGCAAAGCTTCTTATGTAAGATGCACCACGAGGCTCTCACATAAGAAAACCCTTACCATCCGAGGATGCGACGCCGCAACCCGCGCAAACCCCCGCCCTGAGGAGGTTGTGTAGCCGTCTGGGGGCCTGGGGCATCGGGTCGGGGCCCCCCCGACCTCCCCGGCGCCTCCTCGACCGTCTCAGCGTCTTCTGCGGGCTCCTGGGGGGCCTCCAGCTCCGGCATGCGAGCAGCCAGGGTCGTGTTGGCTTGCGTGAGGCCGGCAACGATGCGGTGCAGGGTGTTTGCCTCGTCTCCGCGACGTTGCAGCTCGCGCTCGAGGAACTCTACGCGGGCCCGCAGGTCCGCTATGGTCCCGTCTTTGGCTTCGATGAGGGCGTCCTGCTGACGTCCTGTCGCGTCCTGGTCGTTGTCCTGTCGCGGCCGGCCGGTGTCCAGGAGGATCCACACGCGCCCCTCCTGATCCTTCTCATGGGGGATAGTTCTACGCTGGACGCGCTTTCGGATGGCGTCTACGGTGGTGCCAAGGTGATCGGCCGCCTGCGAAACGCTCACACGCTCGGTGGACGGATGTCCTGTCGTGTCCTGGCGGCCCTCTACCATACCGCGCATGGTAGACCCTTACCGCCCCCCGTGCGAGCCGTCAGAAGACAACCTTGCGCCGCTCACGAGACGTTGACGTGCTGGCCTCCGATGTTCACCTGAAGTCGGTCCGGCCTCCGGAGCCGTTGGACTTGCGCGAGGGTCTTTATCGCCTGGAGGTAACGACGATGCGCGGACTCTTGCAGGCGGACCATCTGGAGCATAAAAGCAGGCGACGTCTTGCCCTTCGTTTGCCCGGAGTACCACGCCGAGTTCAGTGCCTCTTGCAGCTCCACGAGCACCCAGAGGGACGCCACCCTATCGCACAGCAGCATCTCCAGCGGGGTGGGGTTTTCCCCGGCCAGCTCCGAGGCCATCAGCCGCGCCCGCTCCAGGATGGCCTCCCTCACGAGGGGGTTCCCGCCGCTAGCGGCTTTCGCAAGCAGGCCGCGGTAGGTGGTGGCGGTGTCCGAGCACCGCGCCACCACCTCCGGGGCGCTCTGGCGAAGGGCCACCCGGAGCCGTCTGCGGGCGCCCCGGTCCCCATCCTTCGCTTCATCCGCGAGGGCCTGCAGCTCGTTTACCCTCTCGCGCTGGCCGTCCGTCAGTTCTAGCATTCCCGCCTCCGTCTCCATTCGCCTTTGTGATTGTGGTAGCCGGCCGCCACCATTTCCGCCCGGGCGAGGACCTCCACCGCGGCGTCCAGCTCGGCGCCCGCCTCCGAAATCTCCCGCACCCGCTCAAGCTCCGCCCGTTCGTCGCGGCGCCTCCGCTCCCGGACCTCTCGCCTCGTCTCGTCGGCGTGGGCCACCAACTCCGCCACCTCGCCCCGGCCCACGTACCTCTTGCGCACCCGGCCGTTCTCCCGCTCGCTCTGGTAGTAGTAGAGCCCGTGCCCGCGCCGCTCCCAGCCCACCCGCTACCCCGCCCTTGTGCTACGCGCCGGCGCCATCCCCGACCTTGTGCGCGCCGTCACTTTCACGGCCCCCCTGTGTTGCCGACTGGATGGTGGTGTCTCACGCGGCCCGCCTCCGGGCCCGGCGCTCGATGTCCTGTCCGGCGCGGACGTAGGCGCGGAGCGCGTCCAGATACCGGCCCCGATCTTCCGCCATCGCGGCGGCGTGGGCCTCGTCCTGGTGGGGGTGGAGCTCGACGGCGCCGGCAGAAGCCGGGCAGTTGTCGGCCAGATACCTCATGGCCTCGGACGCACGCTCGCCCGCCCAGGTGGGATCCCACGCGGGGGCGCTCACGCCGACGCCCCGATCCCCGCCGGGGCGCTCTCGGCGGGTTCGTCCTCGCATAGCCAACAGCCGCATTCGGGGCCGTGCTTGAACCGCCCACCCACCTTCGGCGGCATCTTCCGGGGGGCGTCCGCGGACTCATCATTTCTCATCATTCGGCGGCCTTGCATGGGATTGTTTCGGAACACGTCGAGGGGGTCCCCGGTATCAGGTTCTATAAGGTTCCCGGGCGCGTTAATCGGCGCCCGCCGCTGCAACCTGTCCGGGCGCCTGGACGAGTCCGCCCCGACCAGGCCGGAGCCCGCGTCTGGAGCGGAGTTACCCGGGGTCGCGGTGTCAGGTTTTGTCAGGTTTTCGGGGGGGTCGTCTCGCGCCGAATCCTTGACACGTTTTGACATTGGGACCACTTCGCCGGCGGCGCCTTCGGGCTCGGTGGCTCCGAGGTCCGGCCACGCCTCCGGCGCTCGCACGAAAATGCGATCCGGGAAGTCGCGGTGTACGCGCTGCCTACATCCGAGACGTCGGAGGGCGAGGCGAAGATAGAAACCCTCGTCCCGGCCCGTGTGCTCCGTCCACAGGTCCGATAGCAGCTCGAGACGGAGCACGCCGCCGTTGCGGTCTAAGGTGTTGCGGACAAAAGCGAGGGCCGGTTGCACCTCGCGCTCGCGCATCTCGGAGACGACTTCCCGCACCTTCTCCTTCCCCATGAGAGCCGGTTCCAGGTCCGCCGGCCTCCGGTCGCGGGTGCGGTAGGCCCTTCGGCGCTCTTGATACTTCGCCGTCTGGAGTCGGTTGTCCCGATCCTCGTCCGTCTCGGCCCTCACCCTTTCGAGGGCCTCGCGCCAGCCGGGGGCCATCTCGACGGTTTCCAGGTCGCCGCGGAGCACGCCGTCTTTGATCTTCGGCGCTATGTGCGTCTCGAAGTAGCGACGGAGTGTGGAGGTTTTGCCCCCGTAGGCTTCGAGCAGCTCGGACGTCCGAACGCACCCGGCCGCGTGGACGTGGCGGATAGTTTCCTCCCCCTTCGCCCCGTACCGCTTGAAGTAGTCCGAATGCACCACCACCCGGCGGCCCTCGCGCATGGCGTAGGTGTGCACCAGCTTGGAGGCGCGGAGAGCCGGGACCTTTTCATCCGGGGACCCTTCGATATGCGCAGAGTGTAAACAAGCGTGCGATTCCCGCTGAGAGAGCGGGGTTTCAGCCTCTCCCCTTGCGGCGTGGTGTTCTTGACCTTCCTCCCCCCCAACACCATACCCCTCCTTATTTACACTCTGTGCATCCATTTCCCCCCAGGGGTAAAGCAAGAGGTACGAGTCCGCCCGCCCTTCCCCACGCCGACCCGGGACCCGCTCCATGAACCCGGCTGCAATCAGTAGGTCCCGGGCTTTGGCGGCCGTCTGGAGGCTCCCCACGCGGATACCTTCGGCCATCTGCATCAAGGACGGGTGAACCTCCATGCCCCGAGCGCGGCGCTTGCCGTGGGCGGGCGCCTGGTTCCCGACTACCCACCGGGCGAGCCGTCGGGCGTTGCACTCCGAATCTTTCCGGGCGGACAGGTCCTCAACCTCGCGTAGCTTCGCGGCCACGAACCGGCGGAGCCGCTCGTCTCTGGTGAGGCGAACCCGGGCAACGTCCACGCGCTTGAAGGGTCCACGCTCCAGGGCGTCGAGATCCAGGCCGGCCCCCAGGTAGTCATCAAGGCCCGCGTGCTCGTCCCCGTTCACTGTGGGGACCTCTACGGCCAGCACACTCGCCCCCCTCGACTCGAAGAACGGAACGCGGGTAGCCTGCATATCCTGGACCTGTTCGTTAATGCGAGCGTCCGCGTCGGGAACGTCGTTGACGAGGCGCCCCAGGTTGACGGCCCGCCAGTCCTCTAGGGGCTCGCCCCCCTTTTGCCAGGTGTAGCAACCGGCGTATGAGACGGCGGGTATCCCCCGCTCCGCGAGCGCCAACAGGCGCGTTATCCCCTCGACGGCCCACAGCTCTCCGGTCCCGCCCGTGGCCTCGTCCGCCGTCCAGGGGTGTACCGCTATCACGGGTCGGGCGCGTTCCTTCGGCGGGCTCACCCATTTCAGAAGCTCGCCCTTTTTGTCGCGGCCGGGGTGATGGTCCCGCTTCTGGTAGCCCACGGTTTCCCCGTCCGGGGACAGGTGGGGGGCTATCAGGGCGGGGACGCGCCCGCGCTGGCGCCTGGAGAATACGTCCGGCACCTGTGAGGGTTTGAGGGCGGTGTACCAGCCCGCAGCCCTCGCCGTCTTTGCGGAGACGCCGCGGACGCGGAGGTATTCGACGTCGGCCTCCGATATGGAGCAACCAGGCGGGATCTCCGGCGGAGATTGCCAGATGCGTGGGGGCTCACCCGATGATAAGATGGGTTCCACGGTTTCCTTTCACGTTTAAGGGGCGGGTAGGGACTCCGAGAACGGAAGGCCCGGGGGTTTGCGGCCCCGGGCCTTCCCTTTTTCTCACTCTCTTTGTGGCGCCTTCGAGCACGCCAAAACCACGATTCTTGCGGGTAGAGACGCCGGCGCGGTGTGCGGGAGATGTTCGCCCGCTGGCAACAAAATGTTGCGGATTTGCGAAAAAGGGGGTGCGAAAACCTACAAAATGCGCGGGCCCCGTGTTAGTTTTCAGCCCGTAGCGTGCGGGCATATAGCCTCCGTTCTTGCGGAGGTCCACCGATCAGGGAAAGTAAGACAGAGCGGCCAAACTCTTTAGCGTCTTACCGACCCTCCGTCTCGGAGGACCTCCGCCACGCTATCTACCGCGTGGTCATCTAAGCCTCTATCTTCTCATCCAACTTCAAGGCTGGCAAGAAACTTTTTGGCCGTTCTCCCGGGAAACATACATCTCAATGTGAGCTTCACGACCAACCTGGACCGGACGGTTTAGGGCCACGGCGCTAGTCCTGATCGGGGAGCAGGTCGCGGGCCGAAAGCTCCAGGGCCTCCGCCAGCTTCTTTAGCGTGCGGGGGTGTGGGTTCTCGCGGACGCCCCCCTCTATCTGCGCGATGGTGCTCTGTGCCACGCCGGAGCGCGTCGCCAGCTCCACTTGCGTCAGCCCGCCCGCGCGTCTCTCCCGTCTCAGCTTCTCTCCCGTGTTCACGGTCGCCAGCATATCCGCTTTCCTTTCGTTTTGCTCGAGCAACGCTCCAGGGATATTCTAACAGATAAACGAATATTTCACGATAAAAACAGTATATATCGCTTGTATAATGCTATGAAACGTGATATTCTGTGCCTACAGACAAGGAAAGAGCCCCGGGGGGCTACCAACCTAATCCCGGGGCTCCAGGCCAAAAGGGAGGATGCCCCAAATGACCACGACCATCAGTGTACCGGCCCCGGAGCACACCGACACCGACGCGACGCGCGAGGCGATCAAGACCCGGATGGAGCGCGGTTTCGCCCTCTACGCCGAAAAGGGCGCGGAGATAGTGCGCACGTCCGGCGCTACCTACCTCGTCCCCGGCTCCGACCCGCGCGGTGGCTACGTCGTCAACTACTTCCGCGAGACGTGCGAGTGCCGGGACTTCGAGCATGCGGGCCTCGGTGTCTGCAAGCATCTCGCTGCCGTCGGCGCTCTCCGGGCCGTGAGGCGCGGGGAGGCCCTTAACCATCTCGCCTCCCTTGAGGACCGCGCCGCCTGTGAAGATATGGACCCGGACGAGCGCGGGGAGCTTCTCGACCGGATAGCGCGGGGGCGTAGGTTCCTCGCCCCTGTCGGGGCGTAGGGTTGCCGAATAATCCACAGATCGGGCAGGCCCCCACCACGGGGGCCGCCGCCCCGTTCCCCCCGGTGTCCTAGAAAACCCTGGAAGCCCTCGCACGTTGCCGACTGGTGAAACTGGCGAATGCCTCGCGCGCGTTTTTGGGTCCGCAACGTTGCGGACCCCCGCCTTTTTGTCCCCTTTACGTAAACCCTCCAGGAGCGTCTACTTTCCATCGTCTACCGATCCGGACCCCTAGACGAGCGAACGCGGTTTCTCTGACGTTTGTATAAGCAGGGTCCTCCAAAATACGCACGGTCCCAGTCCTTCATTGGGGGCTTTCTTATGTAAAAGACAGGGAGAACACCTGTGTCGTACATAAGAACCGCGTAATACCTCGCAGAAGTATTATTGGCCCTGGTAGAGGCAGGCCGTCTGGACCGGTCGTATACCACTCTCCAATAGGCGTCGTCGGGCATGGGGTTGCTAGACTCCTTTCGTTGCTAGACGATCGGGGAGGAAACGGTGAGAAGGCTTTACGCGCTGGAAAAGGCAGCGCTCGTTCTGCTGGTCGGTCCGCTTGTGCTGCTGGTGATAGGCGGGCTGGCCTACTCGCTAATCACCGGGGCGAGCGCCCGCGCGAGCGGCGGAGCAGTGGGCGCGTTCGTGGCGGGGTCGTGGCCCTACTTGCTCGGCGGGCTGGTCCTAGTCCTGATCGTGTGGGGGGCCGTGGAGCGCGTTCTCAGACGCTAATCTTTCTCTACTTACCAGTACGGAAAACTTCAGACCAACTTCGCCTTGAGGGGGTTCTCGGAAGTCCGCGTCCAGGATCCCGTTCGACTCCGCCCCCCTGCTCCGACCACCGCGGCCCGATAATACATCTCCCACGTATTACGCCACCTTGTGCCGCGCGACACATCGAGGAATTGCACCCTTCGGGCCATTTTCGTGCAAAGGACGCTCCATCGGTGAACCAACTAATCTCCCACTCCGTACAATCGCTTCTAAAGATACGAATCTGCCCTTAGTAGAGGCTAAGAATCCCGTCCCACGCTCTGGGCGCCCATGGGGACGGGGGGAGCCAGTGGCGCGACCGGCTACTCGCAAGGTCTTGGATACCTTGGGTGGCCGGTTTGTTGTCTCGGTGCGGGACAGGTGTTGGAGAGGCCAAGGAGGGACGGGGTGGAGAGAAAAGCGGGCCGAATAGGCCGGATGAGCCGCAGGGACGCGCTGAAGTTGGGCCTGCTCGGCAGCGCCGCGCTCGTGCTTCCCTTGGAGCGCACGGCGAGGGCCGAGTGGTCCTCGGGAGACCGGCTGCCCTCCAGCCAGTTGCCCCAACCCTTCCAGGTCCCCTTCGCCGCCCCGCCGGTGCTCCAGCCCGTGCGCTCGGACGACACCACAGACTACTTCGAGGTGACCATGCGTAGCGCCCGCGTGCCGATCGTCCCCGGTCGCCCGGACACCGAGATCTACGGCTACAACGGCGTCTCCCCCGGCCCCACCATCAGGGTCGCCAGGGGGCGCAGGGCGGTCGTGAGGCAG
>CADCUW010000428.1 GCA_902805985.1 uncultured Rubrobacteraceae bacterium | reverse complement strand
CCGAAGTCCCGCCCGCGGAGGTCTCCGCAACCGTGGAGGCGCTGCCGCCCGCGCCCAACGGCCCGGCGCCCACCGTGAGCATCCACGTCCAGGTACGATGCACCGCCGACGAGATCGAAGACCTCGGCCCGAAACTCAGGGCCTTGATAGCGGAGCTCTCCTGAGGCGACTGAAATAGGCATTGAGGTTCTGTAGGGCGGGAGACCGCGAAGACACCACGCTCTCCGGGCAGATCGTGGTGGCGAAACCGGGCTCCGAACCGCGCGCCGCACCCCTAGAGCCTTGAACCTCAGCGCCTCAGAACCTCGCTAGCGGCGGAGGTTCTGCAGTGGGGCGATAAAGCGAATGATCGTTCCGGCGCCGGGCTCGCTCTCCACCTCGAGTCGGCCGCCGAGGCCGAGGGTTCGCTCGCGCATCCCAAGGGTGCCGACGCCGAGCGGCAGCACCTCGGGGTCGAAGCCCCGACCATCGTCGGAGACCTCGGCCCGGAGCGTTTCGTCGTCCGAAGAGATGGCGACGCTCACCCTGCCAGCCCCGGAGTGACGACGGACGTTGGTCAGGGCCTCTTGCACGATCCGCAAGAGCTCCATGCCCTCGCGCTCCGAGAGCTGCTCCGGGAGGCCATCCTGGAGGTCGAAGACGAAGTTACAGCGCGGCATCCTGCGGCGGTTCAGGCTGATCAGGGACTCGAAGAGCTGGCGGATGTCCTGGGACCCGTCCCGGTAGGCGCGAAGGTCGTAGATGGCCTCCCGCAGGTCGCGGGCCGCCCGCCGGATGGCTTCGGCGCCCTCCTCGAGGTCGGAATCGAGGTTTGCGTCCTCGCACTTCATGCGGGTGATCTCCATGGCCTGGGCGGTGTAGGAGAGGTCCTGGAGGACGCCGTCGTGGAGCTCGCGGGCGATCCGGCCGCGCTCGGCCTCCCGGATCTCCTCCATAGCCCGCTCGGCCCGCCAGCGCTCGGTGACGTCTCGCGAGTTGACGACGATCCCCCTTATGACGAGGTCTTCGAGCAGGTTCGCTCCTATGGCCTCGAAATGCCTCCAGTCGCCAGCCTTGCTGCGGGTCCGGTACTCCGCCGAGATGCGGCCCCCTGGCTCCCTGGCGAGCTCGGCGAAGCGCCGCGCCACGGGTTCGCGGTCCTCCGGGTGGAGGTGGTCGAAGGCGTTCGTGCCCCTGCGCTCCTCCGCCGTGAAGCCGAGGACGCGCTCGACGGCGGGGCTCTCGTAGAGGATCTCCCCGTCGCCGTCGAGGATCACGATGATGTCCGAGGCGTACCGCACCAGGGAGCGGAACCGCTCCTCGCTGCGTTTGAGCGCCTCCCCGGCCCTCTTGCGGGCCGTGATGTCGCGGACCGTGGCGCAGATGGCCCTCTGCCCATCGTAGGAGATGGTGCTCGCGCCGATCTCGACCTCGACGATCTTGCCGTCCTTGCGCCTGTAGCTGCGCTCCCCGATAAGTACCCGCCCAAGCTCCAGCGTGCGCCCGACGTTGGCGTCCACGTTCTCGCGGCTGTGCGCCACGAGGTCGTAGATCTCCATCCCCTCAAGCTCCTCCGCCGTGTACCCGAACATCCGTCCGAAGGCTGGGTTGGTCTCCAGCAGGCGCCGACTCTCGGCGTCGAGCAGGTAGATGCCCTCGGTCGATTGCTCTATGACGGCCCTGTAGCGCTCCTCGCTACGCTTGAGGGCCTCACCCGCCATCTTCTTCTCGGTCACGTCGAGCACCGTCCCGATAAAGCGCACGGCCCGCCCGCCCTCGAAGAACGTCCGGCCGTGGGCCTCCACCCAGCGCTCCCGCCCGTCCCCGAGCCCGACCACCCGGTACTCGATCTCGAAGGACCCGTCGGCGGCCGGGTCGAGCGCGCGCCTGACGGCCCGGTCGGCCCTGTCCCGGTCGTCGGGGTGCAGCCCCGCCAGGAACGTCTCGTAGTCGATCCCGGCGTCGGGGGGGAGGCCGAAGATCTCCTTGCACCGCGCGTCCCAGAGCAGCCCGCCCGTGACCGGGTCGAAATCGAAGGTGCCGAGCCTGGTGGTCTCCGTCGCCAGCCGCAGCCTATCCTCGCTCTGGCGAAGCTCTTCCTGCGCCTTCTCGCGCTCGGCTATCTCCCGGCGGGCCTCCTCGTAGAGCCTGGCGTTGTCCACCACCGTCGCCGCCCGCCGGACGAGGGTCTCGGCCTGCTCGAGGTCCTCCGGCCCGTAGCGTCGCCCCGATTCGGCGGAGACGAGCGTGATAGCCCCGAGCGTGCGCCCGCGCGCGATCATCGGCACGATCATGTAAGACCGGAGCCCGAGCTCCCTGAGCATGCCGAGCTGGCGCCCATCACGGACGCTCCGCGCGAGAAGCTCGTCCGGGATCTCCTCCATCATCTCGGCCTTGCCGGTTTTGAGCACGTGCGGGACCCCCTGGGGCGCGTCTGCGGGGGCCGGGTAGCTGCGCTGGATCTCGTATGCGAGGGCCACCTTCTCGGGGTCCTGGTGCTCGACGGCCAGGCGGCGGACGGAGCCTTCCTCCTCGACCACGTCCACCGCGCACCAGTCGGCCAGGCGGGGCACGACCAGGCGGGCGAGGCTCACCAGCCGCTCCTCGTAGGAGAGGGGTGTGGCAAGGACCTCGCTCGCCTCGGCCTGAACGCGCAGCGTATCCTCGGCCCGCCGCATCTCGGTGATGTCGTCCTGAACGCCCACGAAGCGGACGATCCGGCCCCCGTCGTCGAAGACGGGCGAGACGGTAAGCTCGTTGAAGAACAGGCTGCCGTCCTTCTTGTAGTTGCGCAGGACGACCTCGCAGGTCCTCCCCTCCCGGATCGCCGCGCGCAACTCCCCGAGCGCCGGCTGGTCGTGGTCATCGCCCTGCAAGAAGCGGCAGTTCCGTCCGACGGCCTCCTCGGAGGAGTAGCCGGTCATCCTGGTGAAGGCCGGGTTGGCGTAGACGACGGGGTTGTCCGGCAGATTGGGGTCAGTTATGACGATGCCGTTGGCGCTGGCGGACAGGGCCCTGTCCTTGAGCCTGAGCTCCTCGTCCGCGCGCCTGGCCTCGGTCCTGTCCCGCAAGACCTTGACGATGCCCTCGAGGTTCCCCTCGCCGTCCCTGATGGCCTCCATGGAGCCGTTGGCCCAGAGGCGGCTTCCGTCCTCGCGCACGGCCCAGGTCTCCTCCGAGACGGTGGCGCCGTCGATGGCGCGCCGCAGCTCGCGTTCGGGCCTGCCTTCCCGCCGGTCCTCCGGCGTGAAGAACACGGAGAAGTGCTCCCCGAGGATCTCCTCCTCCTCGTAGCCCAGGATGCGCCGCGCGCCCTCGTTCCAGCTCATCACCCGACCATCGAGGGAGAGCATGAGGATGGCGTAATCCTTGGCGCCCTGCACGAGCAGGCGGAAGCGACGCTCGCTCGTGGCGGACCGGAGCCGCGCCGCGTGCATCGAGGCCACGAGCGCGCTGACCGCGACCCCCACCCCGCCGAAGAGCAGCAGGTCGAACAGGCGCCCGGGGCCGTCGATCCCGAACGCGTACAGGGGCGTTAGGAAGAGGTAGTCGCAGACCACCAGGGCCAGCCCGGTGGCGAAGAGGCCTGGCCCCAGGCCCCCGAACCAGGCGCCGACCACGATCGCTACGACGAAGAGCAGGAACGGACTCTCCGCCTCGAGCGCGGGATCGACGAGCCACTTCACCGCCGCCGCGAGGACGACGGCCGCGATTGCAATGCCATAGCGCGCGAAGGGTGAGTTCCGGTCGAGCGTGCCCCCCGATCCGGCTGAGGTATTCTCGGTTGGCGCCGGCGGCATGCCTCTCCTTCTACGGTTTCCCCATAAGGCTACTAGATGGCTTTCGGGCAAAGATCTCACCGGCGCGGGGACGACACATCGTACAAATGTATGATTTGTGAGGTTTCAGGCTACAGGCATCAGGTTCTAGTTCTGGGGCATTGTAGGGCGAAGATGCTGGGTACGTGCCGCCCTTCCGGACTGACTATAGTGGCGAAATCGGGATCCGGGCCTCCTTCCGCACCCCTGATACGTGAAAGCCTCCGAAGGAGGCGACCTGAAACCTAAAACCTGTGAATTCAGCCAGTGCGGATCGTGGTCCGGTCCACGATGGAGAGCAGATCG
>CADCUW010000427.1 GCA_902805985.1 uncultured Rubrobacteraceae bacterium | reverse complement strand
GAGCCACACGGCGGCGACGAGCGCCGTGAACAGCACGGTGGTCGAGTTCAGGATGGCGGCCAGGGACGCGGTGAGGTGTACCTCGGAAGCCGAGATCAGGGAGAACGGCACCGCTGTGTTTGCGATCCCCACGAACAGTAGCGGCCCCCACCGTCCCCGTAGCTTGAGCGCGCGTCCCGTTGCCACCGCGAATAGCGTGAGCACGAGCGCCGCCAGCCCGACGCGCAGCCCCACGAGCACGAACGGTCCGAGCGCCGGCACGGCCACCCGGATGAACAGGAACGACGCCCCCCAGAGGGCACCGAGGGTGACCAGCGCCGCGAGGTCGCGCCCCGTCAAGCCGCGGGCTCCGGGGCCGGCACGGTCAAGATCCCACCACGCGACGCTCGTGCTCCAGCAGCCGCTCCTTGATGTGCAGGCCCCCGTTGAAACCCCCGAGCGACCCGTCCGCTGCTATCACCCTGTGGCACGGCACGACCAGCGGCAGCCGGTTGGTCGCGTTGGCCCGGCCAACAGCCCGCGCAGCACCAGGGCGGTCCAGGAGATCGGCTATCTCCCCGTAGGAGCGCGTCTGCCCGTAAGGGATGCGCGTGAGCTCCATCCACACGGCCCTCTGCCACTCGGACCCGATGAGCGCGAGCGGCAACCCGAACTCCCGACGCTCGCCGGCGTAGTACTCCCGCAACTCCTCCCGCGCCCCGGCGGTCCGACCCTCGTCGCGCAGGAGCACGAAACCCTCGTCCTCAAGCGACTCCTCCATCCTCAGCTCGCCATCTCCCTCGACGAAATGGAGCGAGACCAGCGCCCCCTCCCCGTCCACCGCGAAGGCCAGCTCCCCGGCGGGCGACTCGACCGTATCCACGTAAACGTTCATGTGACCGTCTCCTCTCGACGTTCTCTCTTCTCGATGGACGCGGCTTCGAGGCCCGCCCACAGGTGCTGCACGGCGTACGAGCGCCAGGGCCGCCAGCCCTCGGCCAGCTTCTCGGCGCTCCCGGGGTCGTCCAGACGCCCGAGACGGGCGAGGGCCTTGCGCACCCCGAGGTCCGTCGGCAGGAAGGCGTCGGGGTCCCCGAGGGCGCGCATGGCGACGTATGAGGCCGTCCAGGGTCCGATCCCCTGGAGCGACAATAGCCGTCGATGGGCCTCGTCACGGTCCGCGCCGGGGTCAAGCGCGACCTCTCCCAGTTCCAGCGCCCGCGCCAGCCCCACCAACGCCCGGTGCCGGGCCGCCGGAAGGCCGATCTCACCAGCCTCCAACCCGACCAGGGACGCGGGAACCGGAAACAGGTGCGTGAGCCCCGCATCCGGCTCCACCAGCGCCTCCGCCAACGCCTCGCCACGCAGGTCCACGAGCCTGCCGGCGAGCGTCCCGGCACCGGCGACGGAGACCTGCTGGCCGAGCACGGCCCGCACGGCAAGCTCTGTCCCATCCACGCTGCCGGGGACGCGTAGCCCGGGCCGGCGGGCGACGAGGGGCGCGAGCGCGGCGTCGGGGGCGAGCGCTTCGGCGACGGCCACCGGGTCGGCGTCGAGGTCCAGAAGCCGCCGGCAACGCTGGACGGCGGCGCCGAGGTCCCGCAGATCTTCGAGCCGCAGGACGCACCGGATACGCCTCTCGCCCGCCGAGAGCGCCACGGTGCCGGCCCCGCGCGGCAGCCGCAGGGTCCTCCGGTAGACGCCGTCTTCGTAAGACTCGATACCCCGGATGGCCCTGGCTCCGAGAAAGTCGAGCAAGCTCCCGGCGTCGAAGGGTTCGCGGTACGGGAGGCGGAGCTGTATCTCCCCTCCCTCCACACCCCCCGAAGACCCGGCGCGTCTCCCCGCCCGACGGAGCTCGCCGGGCGTCGCGGCGAAGACGGACCGCACGGTCTCGTTGAACTGCCGGATGCTCGAGAAGCCGGCCGCGAAGGCGACCCCGGTGACGGGCAGGTCCGTCGCCTCCAGGAGTAACCTCGCGGTGTGGGCCCGCCGGGTGCGGGCCAGGGCGAGCGGGCCTGCACCGAGCTCGGCGACGAGGAGGCGGTGCAGGTGGCGCCCGGTGTAGCCCAGGCGGCGGGCGAGGCCGGAGACGCCCTCCCGGTCCACGAGGCCATCAGAGATCAGGCGCATCGCCCGGCCCGCGACGTCCGCCCGCACGTCCCACTCGGGGGAGCCTGGCACCGCGTCGGGCAGACACCGCTTGCACGCCCGAAAACCGGCGTACTGGGCCGCCCCCGCGGTCGGGTAGAAACGCACGTTCGCCCTTTTGGGCGTCACGGCCGGGCAGCTCGGGCGGCAGTAGATCCCCGTAGATGTCACCGCGACGATGAACCACCCGTCGAAACGCTCGTCGCGGCTGCTGACCGCCCTGTACCGGCTGTCGAAGTCTCTTATCATGACCTGGATTCTCGCACCCCGACGCCCTACTTTCTGGCGGAAATCGGACATCCACGTGGACGGCTTTTCCACCCGGTTATCCAAGGGCCCGGACCAGCGCGGCGGTTAGGGCTGCGAGAAAGACAGCGACGAGCACCGGCGCCCGCAGCAGGAGGGCGACCGCTGCCACACCGACGCCGATGGCCTTCTCGTCGAGGACTAGCTTCCCATCTTCGCCGAAGGTCTCGGTGACGACGAGGGCCGCGAGGAGCGCGGGTGCGAGCAGCGAGATCACGACGCCAGCCCGCGGCGGGAGCTCTCTTCCTCCGACGAGCACCGGTCCCGAGGCTTTGATGGCCGCGTTTGCCAGGGCGACCGCAAGGAGCGTGAGCCAGAGCGTCGTCAAGAGGTCCTCCTCAAACCTAGCAGCGCCGCCGCGCAGGCGGCTATTACCGGCACGCCCGGGGGCGCGAAGGGAACCAGCAGGAGCGCCAGCACCGCGGCGATAAGCGCGACCATGATGGCGGACCTACCACCGCGAAGCTCTTCTATGAGCAGGACGAGGAAGAACGCGGGGAAGATCGCGTCAAGCCCCAACCTCTCCGGGTCCCCGACAAAGTCCCCGCCGAGCACGCCGACGGCCGTGCCCCCGATCCAGGCCGCCACCTGCGGGACGGTGGCGCCGATCATGAACTCGCGGTCGAACCGGCCGCCACCCCGGCTGGCGAGAGCCCAGGAGGCGTCGATCACGGCCTGCCCTTCGAGCGCGCGCCGCAGCGGGCCGCCCTTGAGGTACGGCCCGACCGCGACCCCCATCGGCCCGAAGCGGGCGTTGAGGAACACAGCGGCGACGATGGCCGCGAAAGGCCCCCCGCCGGAACCCAGCACTGCCGCCACCGCGAACTGGGCCGACCCCGAACAGATAATGGCGGAGGAACCTATGGCGGCGAGCGTCCCCCAACCCAGGGAGCCGGCGAGAACCCCGAACGAGACCCCCAAAACGCCCGTCGCCAGCCCGAACGGAAGGGCGGCCCTTGCCCCAGCGTAGTACCTCTCTCGCCCGCCCGACGGTTCCCCTTCTCGCTCCGTCTCCGGTATCTGACTCAAGAGAATCCCCCTGCCCGTTCTCGGGCTTCGCAGCTAGACCTACAACCCGGCAGCGGCCTCGTAGTGCTCGACCCGGGCTCGAAGTCGAGCAGGAACTTTTCGTCCTCCGGGTGGTACCTGTCCCGCTCCGGATCGGGGCCGGCAAGGCTCTTTACCGGCTCCATACACTCCCGGAACGGCACCTACACCCGGCCGTCCTACGCGTCGAAACAGGTCCCTAGCGGGGTACCCGGTAGAACGGCAGCGCAGCCCTCGTGCCCCAGAGATGCAGCAGCGTGCGCCAGAAGCCGGCGGATTGCCCATCGCCCTCTGGCGGAACAGGCGACCTCCACCCGTGCCCGGCCCGGCGGTACCCCGCCTCACCCGGGTACGCCGACCCCCGGGCGGCGGTTGCCGATACGTCGGATGCGCCGAGCTCGCCGGCAAGATCCAGGGCTCCGAGATAGAGCGCCCGCGCCGTCAGCCGCTCCCCAGCCCACGGGTCCACGACCAGCAGACCGAGCGAGAGCCTCTTCGACTCCGTCGCGTACCGCACCGCCCCGATTATCTGCCCACCCCGCTCCGCCAAGACGAACCGCTCCTCGAAGGCGACCCACCGCGGCATCCCGTTGAGCTGCAAGAGGTCGGCGACCGCCGCCTCGTCCTCCGCGAGCCCCCAGCGGACCCGCGTCATCCCATC
>CADCUW010000426.1 GCA_902805985.1 uncultured Rubrobacteraceae bacterium | reverse complement strand
GCGGGTCTCCATAGCCAGGGCCCTCGCCCTCGAGCCCGAGGTGCTCCTCATGGACGAACCTACGAGCGCCCTGGACGAGGCCGCCCGCCGCAGGGTGGAAGACCTCGCCCGCGGGCTCAACGCCAGACTGGGGCTGACGATGGTCTTCGTGAGTCACGACCTCGCCCAGGTCGAACGCGTCGCCGACCGCGTCATCCTCCTGGCGGAGGGCATGAGCGTGGGGGCATGGGGTAGGGACGAATTTTTCTCCGGGGCCGGCGCGCAGGCGCGGCGGCTCCTATCTGGGAAGCTCTAGGGTGGGCACCGTCGTCTCCGCGTTGCCTACTCTAGGCCTCGTGGCCGTTGCGGTGGCGCTGAGCTTCTACGAGGGCCTAGGGCTCGAGCGGGATATCGGGGTCGCGGTGGTCCGGTCCTTTGTCCAGCTAGCCGCGATGGGATACGCCATCGAGTACGTGTTCGGGCTGGAGAGTGCCGGCGCGGTCGCGCTGCTATTGGCCGGGATGGTCCTCTTCGCCGCCTGGACCTCGGCGCGACGCGCGAGGGGGGTGCCCCGCGCCTTCCTCGTGGCGGCGGTTGCCGTGGGTGCTGCGGCCGTGGCGACGCTCGGCCTGCTGCTCGCGCTCAGGGTGGTGCCGGCGACCGCCCGGTACCTCATACCGCTCGGGGGGATGGTCATCGGCAACTCCATGAACGCCGCGAGCCTCACGCTGCTCCGCGTCAGGGACGATCTGGCCGGCCAGCGCCAGAAGGTCGAGGCCGCCCTGGCTTTAGGCGCCACGAGTCGCCAGGCCGTCTCGCCCATCCTCAAGACGGCGCTCAGGGGCGCCCTGGTCCCGCTGGTTGACTCCACGAAGACGACGGGCATCATCTTCCTGCCGGGTGCTATGGTCGGCATGATCATCGCCGGGGCCGACCCTCTGGAGGCGGTCGAGCTGCAGATAGTCGTCCTCTACATGCTCCTCGGCAGCGTCTCCATCGCAGCCATGCTCGTGGGCCTGCTCTCCTACCGCTCCTTCTTCACGGCCCGCCACCAACTCCGTACCGCCGCGCCCGAAGAGTAGCGTTAGAGGCGCGCCCTTCTAAAGCGGTTTGCGGAGGCTCGAGGTCTCTACAAACCGTTCTAGTGCGGCCAGCGTTCGGCCGTTGGCGATACCGAGAAGCTGGTAGGGGACCGAAGACCTGTCCTAGAACGGAGTGCTGCGGCCCTCCGTTGGACGTACGACGAGGACGGGGCAGTGGGCGTGGTGGACGACAGAATCGGCGACGTTGCCCATGAGGGCACGACGCATGCCACCGTAGCCGCGGCTGCCGATGACGATCAAGCCGGCGTCGATGTCTTCGGCGAGGTGGACGATGGCCTCATCCTTGCGCTCGTCCATCTTGAGGTGGGTCCTCGCGACCTCCCCGCCGGCCTCCTCGATCTTCTTGACCTGCGCGTCGAGTATCTCTTGGGCCTCCTTCTTGAGGTCGTCGGTGGCCTCCTCGACGAACTCCCTGTAAACGGCGGTTTTCGGAAACGTGCTCCCGACCGCTACGACGTCGAGCTGCGAGCCCGTAGCCTTGGCGAGATCGATGGCCGTCATGGCCGCCAGGTTGGCACGTTCGGAACCGTCCGTAGCCAGCAGAATGCGCGTCGGAAAAGTGTTCAACCCGTCTTCCCTTCGTAGCCTATATGTTGAGTGAAGGTTACCTTGAACCGCCGCCGAATGCACGATCCCTCCGATGCTCGGCAGTCCATCCGGCGCCCCGGACCCGAATCCGGTCAGGCTGAAAGCGCAGGTGAAGCTGGGGCGTACCGAAAGCCTGCAGAGCGGGCGTGCTGACAAGCAAAGTTGTGCGAAGCACGGTGCGGTGTGCTGGAACGGTGAAGTGGCGACGAAAAGTGCTATACCGGCTCGTCGCGCGGTTCGACGAGGACCTCGTTTACGGCGACGTGATCTGGCTGCGACAGGGCGTAGATGACGGACCGGGCCACGTCCTCGGGGTCGAGTACCTTGCTTCCGGTCGGCTGGCCGTACTGTTCGAGCGCCTCCTCGTCGCCGCTCAGCTCCAGAAGATCCGTCGCCACGTTGCCGGGCTGGACGGTTGTCACCTTGACGCCGGTGCCCGCCGTCTCGAGGCGCAGCCCCTTCGAGAGGGCCTCGACAAAGAACTTGCTCGCGGAGTACACGGCGAGGCCGGGAAAGACCACGCGCCCGGCGTCCGAGGAGATGGTGACGATGTGCCCCCGGCGCCGTTCGAGCATTCCGGGGAGCACCGCGCCGACACAGTTCAGCGCGCCCTTGCAGTTGACCTCGACGGTCCGCTCCCACTCCTCGGCGCGGTTGTTCTTCATCAGCGTGAAGTACATGACCCCGGCGCAGTTGACGAGCGCGTCCACCGGGCCGAGATCGACCTCCACGCGCTCCACGAGTGCTCCCATCTGGCCCCGGTCCGTCACGTCGGTGGCGTGGACCACGCTCCCCGCGCCGTCTTCGAGCTCTGGCTGCACCCCCCGCAACGCGTCCTCGCGCCGGGCGGCGAGGACCACCCTCGCACCCTCTTCGGAGAGCATCTTCGCGACGGCTGCCCCGATGCCGCTCGAGGCCCCCGTCACCACAACGACGCGATCCCGCAGGGCCTCGCTCACGCGACGGCCGATCGGCCCGAGATGCCTACGGCCGGCGGCTGATGGCCGAGAGTCGGCAGCTCTCTAACGGTTGCTCCAGTTGTACTCCGTGTCCGGCGAAGGCGTCCAGAGGTAGCCGTAGAACTCGAGCTTCTCGATCACCTTCCGGGCGCTCTCCTCGGGGGTTTCCTCGTTGGTCTTTAGGACGAGGTCGGGGGCGGCGGGCGCCTCGTAGGGGTCGGAGACGCCGGTGAACTGCTCGATCTCGCCCGCGAACGCCTTCTTGTAGAGGCCCTTGACGTCCCTCTCGGCGGCGACTTCCAGCGGCACGTCCACGAAGACCTCGACAAAGTCCACGATCCTGCGCCGCACCTGGTCGCGGGCCTCCTTGTACGGGCTTATGGCTGAGACGATCACGCCAACCCCCGCCCGCGTCAGCAGGTTCGCCACGAACCCGATGCGCAGCACGTTTATGTTCCTGTCCTCGCGCGAGAATGTGAGCCCCTTGGAGAGGTTCGTCCTGACGATGTCCCCGTCGAGCACCTCGACCGGCCGCCCCCTGTCCTTGAGCTCTTTCTCGACGATCTCGGCGATGGTCGTCTTGCCCGCCCCCGAAAGGCCGGTAAACCACAAAGTGAAACCTCGCTGATCGTCCGCCCCGTTTCTCTGCACCGCAAGCTCCTCTCTGCCGATGGATACGCCTCCCCGCCCCCAGTCTACACGCGTGAGGCCGCCCGCTCCGGGTCTCCCGCTCCGGGTCTCCCGCTCCGGGTCTCCCGCTCCGGGTCTCCCGCTCCGGGTCTCCCCCGGACGGGCTTCTGGATGGTTTGTCTACGCGTTCTGTAGACAATTCGCGCAACTCTACCCAGCGCCCCGGTCGCCGTCAAGCCCCGCCTTAACGCGTAAAGGTACGGGCTAGGTCACGGTGACGGGCGGGTCGTTCGGGGAGAGCTGGTCTCTGGTGTTGATCTCCGCCCCGACCGGCGCGGGCACGGGCCCGCGGAGGAGCGGGTCGTCCGTCTCCTCCATCCACGCCTGCAGCCGGCCGCGCATCTCCCGGAGCACGTCCCCGTAAGCGGGGTCGTTCGCGAGGTTGTTCGCCTCGTTCGGATCGTAGAGCAGGTCGAAGAGGCGCTCCTCCGGGATGGGCCGGTTCGCGAGGCCGTTGGAGAGGACGAGGTCCTTGCTCGGCCCGTCGTCGATGTTGGCGAGGACGGGGGTGGGGTGTGCGTCGTCGAAGCGGCGGATAAACTTGTGGCGGCGCGTGCGGACGCACCGCTCCGGCTCGTAGGCCACGTGGTAGGTCTTCTCGGCGAAGATGGCCTCTCGCACCTCGTCTGCGTCCCCGTTTACGAGCGGCAGCAACGATTCTCCCTGAAGGTAGGGGGGACGCTCCGCGCCGATCAGTTCGGACACGGTCGGGAAGACGTCTATGTGCGAGACGAGGGCGTCAACGGCCCTGCCGCCGGTGAACCCCCCGGGTCCCCGCAGGATGAGCATGACCCCGAGGCCGCGGTCGTGGAGCGTCGCCTTGGCCCCGGGAAAGG
>CADCUW010000425.1 GCA_902805985.1 uncultured Rubrobacteraceae bacterium | reverse complement strand
GTCGAGATCAAGGTCTACCAGGGCGAGCGCGAGATCGCGGCCTACAACAAGCTTATCGGGAACTTCCAGTTGGTAGGCATCCCGCCGGCGCCGAGGGGTGTACCGCAGATCGAGGTCGCCTTCGACATCGACGCGAACGGCATCGTGAACGTTGGCGCGAAGGACCTGGGGACCGGCAAGGAGCAGCGCATCACGATCACGGCTTCGGGCGGCCTCTCTGACGCGGAGATCCAGCAGATGATGCGCGACGCCGAGTCTCACGCGGAGGAGGACAGGCGCCGCAAGGAGGAGGCTGACGTCCGCAACAACGCGGACAACCTCGTCTACTCCGTCGAGCGCTCCTTGAAGGACGTGGACGGCAAGGTCGACCCTAACACGAAGCTGGAGATAGAGCAGGCCATCAAGGAGGCGAAGGAGGCCCTCGCCGGCGGGGACGTCGAGGAGATCAAGACCAAGCAGGAGGCCCTCGTCACGGCCTCCCACAAGCTCTCCGAGGCCCTCTACAGCCAGGTGCAGGACCAGCAGTCCGCCACCTCCGAGGCGACCGACACCGACGACCTGGTGGAGGACGCCGAGGTCGTCGAGGACGAGGAGGACCAGCAGGACGGGGAGCGCCGCTAAGTTGGCCGGGGAAGAGGAGAGGCGCGACCCGAACCTTCCCGGTGACGACCCGCGGGAAGGGGAGCCCCTAGAGGAGGTCCAGGGCTCCCCTTCGGACCCCGACATCATCGACGAGACGGGCGCCGTGGACGAGACCGACGAGGTCCCGGAGGACGTCGTCGCCGAAGAGCCTTCCGTGCCGCTGGCGGAGTTCGAGGCCGTGAGCCTGGAGCGGGACCAGTACCTGGACTCCCTGCGGCGCCTGAAGGCCGAGTTCGACAACTCCCGCAAGCGCCACGAGCGCGAGAGGACCAGGATCCTCGAGTCCGCCTCCGAGAAGCTCGTGCAGGAACTTTTGCCGGTCCTGGACAACCTGGACCGCGCCCTTGAGTCAGAGGGAGACATCCGCGAGGGTGTCCAGGCAACCCGTGGCCAGCTCGCCGACGTGCTCGCCAACGAGGGCCTCCTGCCCGTCGCCTCGGACGGCCAGCCCTTCGACCCCAACGTACACGAGGCCGTCATGGGCCAGCCCTCGGAAGACCACGAAGAGGGGACCGTACTCCAGACCTTCCAGAGGGGCTACCTGCTCAACGGCAGGGCGATCCGTCCTGCGAAGGTTGTGGTTGCGAAGCAGGTTTAGGCTATGGAGACGAAGGATCTCTACAAGGTTCTCGAGGTATCCAAGGGGGCTTCGCAGGATGAGATCCGACGCTCCTACCGCCGCCTGGCGCGCAAGTACCACCCCGACGCGAACCCCGGCGACGACAACGCCGAGGACCGTTTCAAGAACATCCAACAGGCCTACGAAGTCCTCTCCAACCCGGAGAAACGTCGGGAATACGACGAGGGTCCGCGCCAGTTCTTCGGGGCCGGGAACGCCGGGCAGGGCTCGACGACGAGCGCGGACTTTCAGAACTTCTCGGATCTCTCCGACCTTTTCGGCGGCTTCGGCAACCTGGGCGACGTGTTCGGGCAGGCGACCACCGGCGCGCGCCGCCGGCAGGCCCCACCGAAAGGCGAAGACGCCACAGTAAGCGTGAAGTTAAACTTCAAAGACGCGCTGGAGGGCGTAACGACGCGGGTCGGGGTGCCCGTGGAGGAGGCCTGCGGGGACTGTGGGGGGAGCGGGGCGGCGCCGGGGACATCGCCGCGGACGTGTCCGCAGTGTGGGGGGCGCGGGACGCAGAGCCGGGATCAGGGGCTTTTCGCGCTGTCTACGGCGTGTTCGCGGTGCGGGGGCAGGGGTACAATCGTCGAGACGCCCTGCCCTAGGTGCCGGGGGAACGGGAAGACGCGCGGGGTGAAGCAGGTAAAGGTCAGGATACCGGCGGGCGCCAGAAACGGGATGAAGGTGCGGGTGCCAGGCAGGGGGGGTGCCGGGAGGAACGGCGGGCCTGCGGGCGACCTCTTCGTGGTGACGCAGGTCGAGGAGCATCCCGTCTTCAAGAGGAAGGGAGATGACTTCGTCGTCTCGGTGCCCGTGAGCTTCGTCGAGGCGGCGCTCGGGGCTGAGGTCGAGGCCCCCAAGCCCGGGGGTGGGACCGTCAGGTTAAGGATACCGGCCGGCACCCAGAACGGGAAGCAGTTCAAGGTCAGGGGGGCGGGGGCGCCAAAGACCAGACGGGGCGGTACCGAGAGGGGCGATCTCATCGTGCGGGTCGGTGTTGTGGTGCCGAAGAAGCTCCGGCGCCGGGAGCGTGAGATCCTGGAGGCTCTGGCCGAGGAGCGGGACGAGGACGTGCGGGCGGAGTTGTTCAGGAGGGTCGGGTCATGAGCCTGCGCAAGCGTCCTCTGTACATGATCGGGATCGCCTCGGAGCTCATCGGGGTCCATCCCCAGACCTTGAGGATGTACGAGCAGAAGGGCCTCCTCTGCCCGCGCAAGAGCATCAAGAACACGCGCCTCTACTCCCAGGAAGACGTCGAGCTCGGCCGCCACATCCAGCGGCTCACCCAGGAGATGGGGATGAACCTCGCCGGGGTCAGGACCGTGCTGGATCTCGAAAGCCGCGTCTCCAGGCTCGCGGCGGAGAACCGCCTCCTGCGGGAGGAGCTCAGAAGACAGGAGCTGGAGCACCGCCGGGACGTCGCCGAGATCCACCAGAGCTACAAGCGGGAGATCGTCCTGGTGCCCCGCGGCGAACTGGCGCGTGCCAGCCGGAACCGGAAGGGACGCTGATGTCCGAACCAATGCACTGCTACCGGCACCCCAAAAGAGAGACGCGCATCTCGTGCGCCACCTGCGGGCGGCCGATCTGCACCGAGTGCATGCGCCAGACCGAGGTCGGCATAAAGTGCCCCGACGACGCCAGGCTCCCGCGCGGCGCCCGGGCCGGCGTCATGAAGCCGGCACAGGTTCTAAGGAGCGTGCTCGCGGGCGTCGGGGTCGCCGTGGTCGGCATCGTCTTCGTGGCCGTGGTCTACCGCCTGCCTTTCTCATGGTTGCTCTCGATAGCCGCCGGGTACGGCGCGGGCACGCTGGTGAACCGCGCCGGAGGACGCAACGGTGGGCCGATAGCCATGCTCATCTCGGTGATCGCGGTCGCAACCCCTTTCCTCGCCCTGCGAGTGGTGCCGGCGATACTTATGGGGGTCCCGGCCGGTAGTCTGGTCTTCGCGATCATCCCCATGGTGCTGGCGGCCGTCACGGCCGCCGTGGTGAACCGCCAGGTCTGAGGAGAAACCCACGCCTAACACCTTGCCGCCTGTCCGCGGCGCCCGGATCTTCCACACCCCGCCCCGCCTCGACTCGAAGGTGCGTGGCTCACGGTCCACACCCATCGCCTGCCGTCGGGCCCGTATCGTCCAGATATCCGCCAGCCAAGCACCGCGTCACGGGTGGATCGGCGCCGATCCTCTGCCTCCGAACGGTTCGCGGGTTGCCTACGGATCGCACACCACCGCCAGCCCCCGAAATGGGCCCTGCACACGGGCTTTAACCCTCCCTGGGGACGCGGTTAAACCTTGTCGATATCCTTCACTGCCTGTGGATAACTCTATAAAGCGCCATTGTAAGGCGCGAGAGTCTGAGGCCCCGGCCCCCCGAAACCCCCTTCGAGCGTCGTGGAAGGCTTGCACTTAACCTTAAGATCAAATTAGACCTGAAGATGAGGGTGAGCATCAAAAAATACTTTCAGAAAGGCTGGCGTAGCCGTAAGGGGCATGCTAGGGTTGCCCCCATGAGAGAAGACATGCAGTACATAAGTGGGGTTTTGAACGAGTTGGAGGCGATCGTTCAGGACGCCTCGGGTGTGCCGATGCGCAAGGGACGGGCGGTCGTGGACCGTTCTGACCTGCTCGTGATGCTCGATGAGCTGAGGGCTTCGTTGCCCCGCGAGCTTGCAGAGGCCGAGGCGCTGCGTCGGGAGTGTGGGGTCATGGTCGCCGAGGCCGAAGAGGAGGGTCGGCGCATAGTGGAAGAGGCCCACCACCGGGCGAACGCCCTGGTGCCGGAGACCGAGCTCTGCCGCAGGTCCGAGCGTCGGGCGGGTGAGATCATCGACGGCGCGGAACGCTACGCTGAAGAGGTCTCCAGCGGCTCCGAGGTCTACCGGGACCGTGT
>CADCUW010000424.1 GCA_902805985.1 uncultured Rubrobacteraceae bacterium | reverse complement strand
GCAAGTCGCCCAACATCGTCTTCGAGGACGCGGACCTCGACGCCGCCGCCAACGGGGTCGTCTCCGGCATCTTCGCGGCCACGGGGCAGACGTGCATGGCGGGCTCCAGGCTCCTGGTGCACAAGGACCGCCACGACGAGCTGGTCGAGAGGCTGACCGAGATGGCCGGCTCTATAAAGCTGGGCAACCCCCTGGAGACGGAGACCGAGATGGGTCCGATAGCTTTCAAGGAGCAGCTCGAGAAGGTGCAGGGTTACGTGGACACCGGCCGGGAGGAGGGGGCCGAACTCGCGTACGGCGGCAAATCCCCGGAGGACCCCGACCTGCAGGACGGCCTCTTTATGGAGCCGACGATCCTCACGAACGTGAACAACGCGATGAAGGTGGCGCGGGAGGAGGTCTTCGGGCCCGTCCTCTCCGTGATCCCCGTCGAGTCCGAGGAGGAGGTCGTTCGCCAGGCCAACGACACGCCTTTCGGACTCGCGGCGGCCGTGTGGACGAAGGACGTGCAGCGGGCCCACCGCGTGGCCCACGCCCTCAAGGCCGGCACGGTGTGGATCAACGCCTACCGTGCCGTCTCCTTTACCGCACCGTTCGGCGGCTACAAGCAGAGCGGGATAGGTCGGGAGAACGGGCTGGAGACCCTCAAGGAGTACACCCAGACCAAGACCGTCTGGGTCGAGCTCTCCGGAAAGATGCGCGACCCCTTCACGCTGGGCTAGGAAGCCGGAAGATCCGAAATCGGAGGGGTGAGGGACGGTGGCGGCGTGCACGAACGTTGGCTGCCCTGGCGGGCCCACCAGCGGGGCGGATCCGATACGCGGCTCATCATGTTTGCCGCCGTCCGGGATATCGCGCCGCCCACGTTGCCGCCCCCGGCGCGGACGACACGACAGTCGCTACTAAAGTGAGGCGAGAAGGGGGCTTGGCCGCATGACCGACCATTCAGACGACGTCCGAGACTTTGCGAGGCGAGAACGGCCGCTTGAGGGGCTTCGGGTCCTCGAGTTCGGATCGCTTATCGCCGGGCCTTTCGCGACCAGGATCATGGCCGAGTTCGGGGCCGAGGTGATAAAGGTCGAGCGCCCGGGGGCGGGGGACCCTTTGAGGACCTGGCGCTACGTGGACCCCCGCACGAAGACCTCTCTGTGGTGGGCGCTCCAGTCCCGCAACAAGAAACTCGTGACCTTGAACGTGGGCCACCCGGAGGGACTCGACCTTGCTCGGCGGCTCGCCGCAGAGAGCGACATCCTGGTCGAGAACTTCAAGCCCGGTACCCTGGAGAAGCTGGGGCTCGGGTGGGAGGTCCTCCGCGAGTTGAATCCCCGGCTCATCCTGGTGCGCGTCTCGGGCTACGGGCAGACGGGGCCATACAAGGACAGGCCCGGGTTCGCGAACATCGGCGAGGCGATGGGCGGCATCCGCTACATCACCGGCGAGCCGAACCGGGCCCCGGTGAGGAGCGGCATCAGCCTCGGCGACTCGCTCGCCTCGCTCTACGCCGTCATAGGTGCCCTTACGGCGGTGCACGCCCGGGACGTGCGGGGCATCGGCGAGGGGCAGGTGGTCGACGTGGCGCTCTACGAGGCGGTCTTCAACCTTATGGAGTCGATGGTCCCGGAGTACGACGTGGCGGGGATCGTGCGCGAGCGGACCGGCAGCTCCCTCCCCGGCATCACCCCGAGCAACACCTACTGCTCGAAGGACGGCTCCTACGTCGCCATCGGCGGCAACAGCGACGCCATCTTCAAGCGGCTCATGGAGGCCATCGGGCGGCCCGAGCTCGGCGAAGACCCGCGCTATGCGACCAACGCCGACCGCACCGAGCACGCGGACGAGCTCGACTCCCTCATCGAGGACTGGGTCGAGGGGCGTACGGCAGAGGAGATCACGCGGATCCTGGACGAGGCAGACGTCCCGGTGGGCCCGATCTACACCGTGGAAGACATCGTGGCCGACGAACAGTACGAGGCCCGAGAGATGCTCCTCGAAGCCGAGGTGGAAGGCGTCGGGTCCGTCAGGATGCCGGGTCTGGCCCCGAAGCTCTCGGAGACGCCTGGAGCGGTCGGGTGGTACGGCGGCGCCCTGGGGGCGCACAACGAGGAGGTGTACGGCGGGCTCCTCGGCCTCCCCGCCGATGAGATCGGACGTCTCGCCGAGGAGGGGGCGATCTAGTGGACCTGCCGGCGTTTGTCGAGGTCGTCGAGGTCGGTCCCCGTGACGGACTCCAGAACGAGAAGCTGAACGTCCCGACGGGGGAGAAGGTCGCCCTGATCGAAGCCCTCGCGTCCGCGGGACTCCGACGGTTCGAGGCGACCTCGTTCGTATCCCCACGGGCGATCCCCCAACTCGCCGACGCCGAGGACGTGATGGCCGGGTTACGGGCGGACGACGGCGTGCTGTACGGCGGCCTGATCCCGAACGAGCGGGGCTACGAACGGGCGAAGGCGGCGGGCGTCGGGGAGGTCGTCATCATGGGCGCGACGACCGAGAGCTACTGCCGCAAGAACCTCAAGATGTCGGTGGACGAGGCCCTCGACGGCTTCGCGCCCATCGCCGAGCGGGGCCGGGAGGACGGCATCCACGTGCGGGCCAACGTCTCGACCGTCTTCGGCGACCCCTTCGAGGGCCGGCCCGGCCTCGACGAAGTGCTCCGCGTCGTCTCGAGGGTCGTCGAGTCTGGCATAGACGACATTGCGCTCTCCGACACCATAGGCATAGCGAACCCCCGCCAGGTCTTCGAAGTATTCGTGGCGGTGCGCGATGCCCACCCCGCCGTCACGTTCGGGGCGCACTTCCACGACACGCGGGGGCTGGCCGCCGCGAACACCGTGGCCGCGCTTCGGGCCGGGATCTCGACCTTCGACTCCTCCGTCGGCGGGCTAGGCGGCAGCCCCAACGCTCCCGGAGCAGGCGGGAACGTGGCGACGGAGGACCTGGTCTACATGCTGGCGCAGATGGGGATCGAGACCGGCGTGGACTTGGAGAGGCTCATGGACGCCGCCGACCTGCTCGAGCACCTCGTCGGCCACCCGCTGAACACGCGGATCGAGCGCCCGCTCCTCGCCGATCCGGGCGCCGACGGGTAGGGGAGGCAGGGGATCCTCCGGGCGGGACTAGGACGGCTCCGCGACCGAGCGCCAGTCCTCCGGGACGCCGGCCCCGGCCGGGGCCACGGAGACCTGGGGGAGGCGGCCGGGGATGAGCGTGGTAAAGACCACGCCGAGCTGCCTCCCTTCGCCGTCGAAGGCCCTGCAGGCGAGCACGATGCGCGAGCCTCCACCAACGGCCTCCGGTCCGGCCGTGAGGCCGGGGTAGGGCGGATCGAAGCTAAGTCGGTACCGTCGGTGGACGGGATCCATCCCCTCCCCGAGGCGGCGGGCCCGGGCGAGCAGATCCCCCGCGTCGCCCTCGGCGGAGAGGCGGCCGCCGAGGCTCCGCACGGCGTGCGTCGTGAGCGCCGCCGATACGAACAGGCGCCGGGCTTCGAGGTTAAGGGCTGGGTCCATGGGCTCCCGGGCGTGGTGCGTTCGCCGGCCTGTGCCATTCGCGTCCATCCTACCAGCCGACGCGCCCTTCTGGCCGGCAAAATCCCGGAGAGAGAACGGCATGAGTGACACCCTGATCGTGCTACACACGGCGATCTCCATAATCGCGATAGTGTTGCTGATCGTGTTGGTCCGCGTCGATCCGGTGATCGCGCTGGTAATAGGGACGCTCTATCTGGGCGTTGCAGCGGGGCTGGGGTTCGAGGGCACGATACAGAGCCTCATACGGGGTTTTGGCGACATAATGGCCGAGGTGGGCCTGCTTATCGGCTTTGGCGTCCTGTTGGGCTCGCTCCTGATCGCCATGGGGGCGCTCCAGAAGCTGGTCGAGTTGCTGCTGAGGATCTTCGGTCCCCGGAGACTGCCCTACGCGTTCAGCGCAGCCCTGAGTAGCATCTTCCCGGCCATCTACGTGGACGTCCAACTCGTACTCGCGGCCCCTCTGGCCCGGTCGGCCGCCCCCCGGATGAGCCGGAATGGGCTCGCGATGATGGGCGGGACGTTGACAGCCGGTATACTCGTCGGATACGTGTTCGTTGTGCCCGGTCTAGAGACCGTGGCGGTAGCGGGGTTGCTGGACGTGCCGCTGGGCACGATGCTGATATGCGGGACCCTGATAGGGCCTCCCACCGCCGTTCTTACCACGTTCCTCTACGGCCGGCTCCTGAGATACGGGCTCTGGAATGAGGCCAAGGACGAGGTGGACATCGAGGAGACGCAGTTAGGAAGCCCTGCTGCAACGGAAGGCCACGGCGCCGTAAGTTCCCCGCCTTTGTACGGTTCGCCGTTGCCCATCCTGGTAGCGCTGTTGCTAATAGCCTTCGGGGCCGTCGCCGAGGCCGCCAGCCTAGAGTCCAGCGTGGTAGCGTTCCTCGGGGATCCCGTACTCGCCCTCTTTATAGGCCTGCTGGGTGCCTACGTGCTGGCGTGGCGTACGCTGTCGGGCGAGCGAGTCGAAGAGGCGATGGGCGAAGGCTTCAACGCGACCGGCCAGATCCTGCTGATCACGGGCATAGGGGGCTCGTTGGGGGCGGTGATCGGCGAGACCGGGCTCGACAAAATATTGGGGGGCTTCTTCTCGGCGGAGGCGGGCACGCCGGACCTGCTAACGATCCTGTTGGCCTGGGTGATCGCGGCCGTTCTGCACCTCGCCATAGGTTCGATCTCGGTCGCCGCCATCACCGCGGCGGGCATTTTGGCCCCGATAATGGGCGGCCTCGAAGTCCCCGCGGTCGTGATCGGCCTGGCCATCGGCTCCGGGGCCCTGTTCGCGTTGCAGGTAAACAGCAACTTTTTCTGGATGTTCCAGACGCTGCTGGGGGTCTCTACCCAGGGGGCGCTTAAAGCGCTTACCCTCGTGACCGCGATGGCGTCGGTGGTCCCTTTGGTCCTGATCCTGGCGCTCAGCCTCGTGGTGTGAGCGACCGCCGCCGGCGCCCGAGAGGCAGCGTACCCGGGGCGCAGGTCCCCCGCGGACGCGAAGCGCATGAATAAAAGGAGGCAGCACGCATGACAGGGGCACGAAACCTCACCCAGAAACTGCTCGCCGGACACCTAGCCGCGGGCGAGCTCGTCGTCGGGGAAGAGGTGGACCTGTCGGTGGACCAGATTCTGATAGAGGACGCCACCGGCTCCATGACCGCCCTCCAGTTCGAGGCGCTCGGCGTGGATCGGGTCGCCGTCCCGCTTGCGGTGATGTACGTGGACCACAACGTGCTTCAGCTCGACGACAAGAACATGGACGAACACCGCTACCTGCAATCTTTCTCGGCGCGCTACGGCGTCTTGTACTCTCGGCCCGGCAACGGCATCTCCCACTACGTGCACCTTGAACGCTTCGCCAAACCCGGCGAGCTACTTGTCGGCGCCGACTCGCACTCAACCATGTCCGGCGCTGTCGGGATGTTCGCCGTCGGGGCCGGCGGGCTCGATGTGGCCGTGGCGATGGCGGGGTACGGTCTCTCCCTGGAGTGCCCGAAGGTCGTCAAGGTCGAGCTGCGCGGGGGGTTGCCCGACTGGGTCCAGTCCAAGGACGTGATCCTCGAGCTCCTGCGACGTTACGGGGTGCGCGGGGGCGTGGGCCGGGTCTTCGAGTTCGCGGGGGAGGGCGTCGGCGCCCTCTCGGTTACGGACCGGGGCACGATCTGCAACATGATCACCGAGCTCGGCGCCACGGCCGCCGTCTTCCCGTCCGACGAACGGACCCGCCAATGGCTCGCCGGACAGCGGCGCGAAGCGGATCACGTCCCGCTCGCCGCCGACGAGGACGCGTCCTACGAGGAGGTCGAGATCGTCGAGCTCTCGGAGCTCGAGCCGCTCATCGCGAAGCCCTCATCTCCTGGCAACGTGGTGCCGGTGCGCGAGGTGGCCGGCACGGGGACGGTACAGGTGTGCGTCGGTTCCTCGGTGAACTCCTCCTACGAGGACCTCGCCACCACGGCGGCCGTTCTTCAAGGAAACATCGTCCATCCCCGCGTGGAGATGACAGTAACGCCGGGGTCGCGCCAGATCCTGGACACCATAGCCAGGGGCGGGGTCTACGGAGACCTCGTGGCCGCCGGCGCGCGGATGCTCGAGCCCGTCTGCGGGCCCTGCATCGGCGTCGGGCAGGCCCCTTCGAGGGGGGAACCGTCGGTGAGAACCTTTAACCGCAACTTCCCGGGCCGGAGCGGGACGCAGGGCGACGAGGTCTACCTCTGCTCGCCGGCGACAGCCGCCGCGACAGCGCTCGCGGGCGAGATCTCCGACCCGCGCGAGCTCGGGGAGCCCCCGACCATCGCCCCCGCGCCGTCCGATCCGTCCATGGACGACCGCCAGATACTTGACCCGCCCCCGCAAGACGAAGCCCGGACGGTCGAGATCGTGCGCGGCCCGAACATCGTTTCTCCTCCGGAGGGCAAACCGCTCCCAACGGAGCTCGAAGGTCGCGTCGTCATAGTGGTCGAGGACGACGTCTCGACCGGGGACATGGCCCCCGACGGGGCTCTGGGGATGAGCCTGTGGTCCAACATACCGGAGTGCGCGAAGTTTATGTTCCGCAGGCAAGATCCAGGGTTCCACGACCGGGCGCTGGAGTGGGGCGACGGTTTTATCGTCGGCGGGCACAACTACGGGCAGGGCTCTTCCCGGGAGCACGCGGCCTTAGCACCGCTGCACCTCGGCATACGCGCGGTCGTCGCCAAGAGCTTCGCCCGCATCCACCGCCGCAACCTCGTCTCCCAGGGTATCTTGCCGCTCCTCTTCGTCGACGAAGAAGACTACGAGCGGGCAAACGAGGGCGACGCGTGGAGAATCGGGGCCGTCCGCGGGGCGGTCGAGACCGGGGAGACGAGGCTGGTGGCGAAGGGCGATGGGGGAGAGATCGGTCTGGAAGTCCGCCTCTCGCTCCGTGAGCGCGGGATCCTGCTCGCCGGCGGGACCCTCAGGTACCTGCGCGAGTCGGGCCAGAAGCCGATCGGCGTCGTAGAAGGCGACAGTGCCTCGGCCGAGTCGGGGGGTCCGCAGTCCGACGAGAGATCTTGAAGCCGCGGCCGGACCAACGGCCGCACGCCTCGCCGGCCTCGATCCCCGGGGTGCTCGGCTCCGCGCCGCGCAATCGGCGCGGGCGGAGGGTTAGCATCTACGACCTGAAGCGGGGGAGCCTGGAGTTTTGCGAGCGGGTCGACGACGAGAGCAAGGCGTAGGCTTCATCCCTGTACCTGCTCTTCTACTACGCGGACGCCGGCGGCGTCGGAGCCCGCGGGCGGGCTGCTCTGGAACCCTCGCGGCCGGCCCGGGGTGGCGCTCGCGATCGTCGCCCTCCTGCTCCTGGCGCTCGTCGCGACGGCGGCCACGGGAGCGCCCCCGAGTGGGCATCCGGCTCGGACGGGGCCTGACGAAGCTTCCAGGCGACGCTTCAAAAAGCGCCTCACCAGGCACCACCCGTCTCTTGCCCCACGGCAGTCCCCAGAGAACGGGCCTCGGACTACATCGGGCAACGACGTCCGGGTCGCTGGGGGGCAGCGACCGGAGGGCCGACAAGCGTGACCCTCGGTGTGCGCTACTGTGTACCGGAAGAACTCCTGGAGCGATCAGAAGGAGCAAGGCGGATGAAAGAGGCACTCGAAGGGGTAAAGGCGCTCGCGTTCGACGTGTTCGGGACCGTGGTCGATTACCGGACCACTATAATCACGGAGGGAGAGAGGCTCGCCGAAGACAAAGGGATCGAGATCGACTGGGCCGCCTTCGCCGACGCTTGGCGCGGGCGCTATCGTCCGGCGATGGACCGCGTCATGCGCGGCGAGCTTCCCTGGACCAATCTTGACGCCTTGCACCGGACCACCCTCGACGAGCTGCTCGCAGAGTTCGGCGTTCGGGAACTCTCGGAGGGGGAGAAGAACCACCTCAACGGTGTGTGGCACCGCCTGCGGCCCTGGGGGGATTCCGTTCCTGGGCTGCTCCGGTTGAAGACGCGCTTCGTGCTCGCCACCCTCTCCAACGGCAACGTCCGGCTCCTGGTCGACATGGCCAAGAATGCAGGGCTGCCGTGGGACCTGGTATTCTCCGCCGAGCTCGCGCGGGCCTACAAGCCCGACCCGCGGGCGTACCGGATGCTCCAGGAACTCCTCATGCTGGGCCCAGACGAGATAATGATGGTGGCCGCCCACCAGAGCGACCTTCGTGCAGCGCAGGAGCTGGGCTTCAGGACGGCATTCGTCATGCGTCCCCTGGAACATGGCCCGCAGGCCGTCCCGAACCTGAGGGCCGACCCCTCCCTTGACGTGGTCGCCACCGATTTCGTCGACCTGGCCCGCCAGCTCCGGGTGTAGCGAGAGGGGATGCATGCAATGGCGAGAACGGATAGGTCGGGCGGCCTGGCCGAAGAGGTTAAGGGGCTCGCTCGCCGAAATCTCTTCGACTACGGAGAGGAGATTCGGATGCTCGTGGCGCGCAACAACGGCTTCCACGGCATCGGGTCCAGTGGCAACCCATGGCTGCAGCGCATTGCGGAGCGCGCCGCCGAGGTGCCTTTCGGGTTCGGGGCGTCCTGCAGTTTTGTGGCATCTTCAAGCTTTCGTCTAGCGGCTTGAGGCTCTCTGGGCGGTCTTGCCAGAGTTCGATGAGGGCCATCATCTCGGACTTGACAGCCCCGTAGGCGGCGTCTTTGGACTGCCTGATGCTCCCGAACGAGAAGAGCAGGGCGGCTATGAGCAACCCCAAGAGGGCTGCTATGGCCTGGGAGACGGTCGAGAGGAAGCTGACCATACGGTCGGGAGAGATGGTTAAGAGGGAGGAGAGGAGTTGCCCGTCCCTGGAGGCGAGGAAGACGATCACGAAGACGACCACTATGGCGATAAGCTGGCGCTTGGAGGATGTGACAAGCCTCCGCAGTAAATGCCTAACCTGAGTGATCGGGCGCTTCTCTTTGCGGTGGTTCCCCGTAAACATTCGCGAGGCATTCTAACAGCCGACAAGTGGTCACCCGTCCGGCTCTCGCTACTTTATCCTCCTGGACTCCTTGGGAATGATGTAGACGCCGAGGAGGAGATGCTCAACCACGTCGAAGGCCGTCCCGAGAACCCGAGTGTCGTGGATCTTCATCTCGTGGACCGACTCGTTGCCCATCAGCCTGAGCTTGTGGAGTATCTCCGCCCCCAACGGTGTCAGGAAGCCCCGCCCGACGAGGTTGTCTATCCTCTCCTTGAGGTCCTTACCCTGGGCCTTCCTTTTCTTGCTAACCGCCTCCACGAGCGACCTGACGCCGACGCCAGTCGGCATGCGGAGGTCCGAGGAGAGGGCGATTTGCGTCTCGTCGTGAATCCCCTTGACACTGGACGGGAGGTAGTGGGCTATGGTGAGCTTCTTCTGCTCGCCAGCCGGAGAGTTAGAACTCAGCAGGGTCGTAGGGTAGATCCCTGAAACGGCCCGGCGTTATACTCCACGCTTGTGCGGCGGGGCCGGAAGCGGGAGGATTGCGTGGACCCCTCGGATCACGAAAAGAGAGACCTTGGCAACGGGGGGACGCAGAAGGGTGAGGGGTGGCTGCGCTCGGTCGTGGAGAACTCCTCCGAGATCGTCACGGTAGTAGACCCCGACGGCACCCTACGCTACGCCAACCCGGCCTGGCAACAGCTCTTGGGTTACGATCCTGACGAGGCGATCGGCACGATGAACGTACTCGACCACGTCCACCCCGAGGACCTTGGACACGTCCTTGAGGAGACAGAGAAGGCCCTTTCCGAGGGGGGCGTCGCCACGAGCAAGGCCGAGTACCGCTTCAGGCGCAAGAACGGCTCGTGGCGGTGGATGGAGAGTGTGGGCACCTACCTGTTGAACGACCCTGCCGTGGGTGGCGTGGTGGTGGTTTCCAGGGACGTGACCGAGCGCAAGGAGGCCGAAGAGGCCTTTAGGGAGAGCGAGAGGCGCTTGTCTTCCGTCGTCTCCCACGCTCACGCCTACGTCTACCGCTGCCGCAACGAGCCCGGCTGGCCCAACGAGTACGCCAGCGAATACGCCCTGGAACTGACCGGCTACCCGCCCGAGGACCTGCTCGTCGGCGGGAAGGTCCGGCTAGGCGACCTCATCGTGGAGGGGGACCGGAAAAGGGTGTGGGAGGAGGTCCAGGAGGCTTTAGCCGAGGGCAGGAGCTTTGAGTTGAGGTACGCCATCCGCCACAGGGACGGTCGGACAAAGCACGTGCAAGAGTACGGGCGGGGCGTCTACGATGAGGAAGGCGAAGTGATCGCCCTGGAAGGGCTACTCTACGATGTCACCGAACGGGAGCAGACCGAAGAACGGCTCAGGGAGGCAGAGGAGCGCTACCGCACCCTCGTCGAGCGGGTGCCTGCTATCGTCTACGTCCAAGAGCCCGGGGAGCCGAGCCGCACAACCTACATTAGCCCGCAGAACGAGGCGATCTTGGGCTACGCCCCGGAGGAATGTCTGACCGACCCCGACCACTGGGTGAAGATCCTGCACTCCGATGACCGGGAGAGGGTGCTGGTCGAGGACGAGCGCTCCAACGAGAACGGCGATTCGTTCGCCATGGAGTACCGCCAGTTCGCCAAGGACGGCAGGATGGTGTGGGTCCGGGACGAGGCCACCCTTGTGCGTGACGAGGCGGGGGAGCCCCTGTACTGGCTGGGAGTCCAGACGGACGTCACCGAGCGCAGGATGACGGAGACGAGGCTTGGGGAGGCTGAGGCCCGCTACCGATCGCTGGTCGAGCGGGTCCCTGTTGCGATCTACCGCCAGGAGATCGATCACAACGGAGCCGTCACTTACATCAGCCCGCAGATAGAGGCCATCACCGGCTACGCCCCCGAGGAATACGAGGATCCCACCTTCTGGGTGAGGAACATGCACCCCGACGACCGCCAGAGGGTGCTGGCCGAGGACGAGCGCACCGACCGGACCGGCGAGCCTTTCCGGGTGGAATTTCGGAAGTTCGCCAGGGACGGGAGGCTCATCTGGCTGCGGGACGAGGCGGTGCTCGTGCGGGACGAAGCCGGCGAGCCCCTCTACTGGCAGGGGGTCGTCTCCGACATCACGGAGCGCAAGACCCTGGAGGAGCAACTCCAACACCAGGCCTTTCACGACCCCCTCACGGGCCTGCCCAACCGCAGCCTATTCATGGACCGCCTTGGGCAAGCCCTGACCCGTACTCAGAGGAGAAGGAGCGGTAGCGAGGTGGCCGTGCTGTTCATGGACCTGGACGGCTTCAAGGTCATAAACGACTCCCTCGGGCACGACACGGGAGACAGGCTGCTGGTGGCGGTGGCCGAACGCCTGAAGGGATGCTTCAGGTCCGAGGACACCCTGGCCCGGTTCGCAGGGGACGAGTTCGTCGTGCTTCTGGAGGAGGTCGACGGTGCCGAAGATGCTCTCAGGGGCGTACGAAGGATCACCGAGGAGTTCAGGGGGCCTTTCGCCCTGGAGGGTAGGGAGATCTTCGTCAGGTTCAGCATCGGGGTGGCCCTGGGCGAGGCCGACACGAAGAGCCCTGAGGGGTTGCTCAGGGACGCCGATATCGCCATGTACAGGGCCAAGGAGGACGCCGCAGATTACCGGGTGTTCGACCCGGGGATGCACCAGGAGGCCCTGAACCGTATAGATCTTGAGAACGACCTCAGACTTGCCTTGGAGAAAGAAGAGTTCACGCTCCACTATCAGCCCAAGTTCCGTCTGGGGCAGCAGGACGGGATCGAGGGGGTCGAGGCCCTCGTGCGCTGGGAGCATCCTAAGAATGGCTTCATGCTGCCAGGGGAGTTCATCCCGCTTGCAGAGGAGACGGGCCTGATCATCCCCCTGGGCATATGGGTGGTGCAGGAGGCCTGCCGCCAGGTCAAGGAGTGGCAGGAACACTACCCGAACGAACCGCCCCTGGCCGTGTGCGTGAACCTCTCCGCCCGACAGGTTCGCCACCCTGGCCTCCGTAATGACGTGAGATCGGCGCTAAGGGAGAGCGGCCTGGAGCCTAACAGCCTGATCCTGGAGATTACCGAGGGGACACTGCTCAAGGACACGCAGTTGATCCGAACCATCTTCCGGGACTTGAAGGCGCTCGGGGTGAGGCTGACCATAGACGACTTCGGCAAGGAATACTCCTCCCTCTCCTACCTCACTCGGTTACCGGTGGACGCCCTGAAGATAGATCGCTCGTTTTTGGAGCGCTTTGGGGAGGATCCGAGAAACAAGACCGTCGTGGAGGCGGTTGTAACTCTGGCCCACTCCTTGGGTCTGGAGGTCACCGGAGAAGGCGTGGAGAGGGCCGAGCAGTTGGAGCTTCTGAGGGGGATGGGATGCGACTTCGCCCAAGGCTATTACCTGGCAAGACCAGTGCCGAGCGAGGAAGTGAAGCAACTGCTGGTGAACAGCACGACCTCCTGAATCTCCACAGATCCTAGGCCTCGTAGGACCCGGGATCCCTTACGAGGAGTTCGTCGAGGCCCAGCAGTAGAGGTTATGAACGTGGAGTCCTTCCGGAAACTATCTGACGGTCCAACAGTACCGTCTCTACAACGCCGAAGGCCGAGCAGAAGTCCTCGGCCAACTCCCTCACCTGCGACGGCGGTGCGGTTGCCGAGACGTCCAGAATAGACAGAGCGCATTTGGGGAGAGATCGAGAGGGGAAGTGACCGTCACCATCGCCACGGCCCGGGTGCGGAGGAAGGCCACGGAGAACCCAGAGCGTTAAGTGTGCAGTACGAGACCGACTATTTTTTGGGAGCGTCGGCCTTTGAGAACGTCGTGTTGACAGCCTTAAGGGCGGACGACGACATCGGACTTCTGTGGCACCCCAACAACGCCGCAGCGGCCTTCTACCGGGCTCTTGAAGAGGCGGCGGTCTCCGACGACACGGGCGAGGCGAACAGGATCAGGGACAACCGGCTGGAGCCGCTCCTGGACAACCTCGTCGTCCTCGCCCTCACCTGCGCCCGGTACGGGAGACCCCGATTCTTACCGACCGTGCGTGACGCCCTATACGGCATCTACAGTAGGGCTCACACCACCGACTTCGACAGGTTCTCGCTTCGGACCGAACTGCGTCAGACTTGGTTGTGGGAGGCCGTGATAAAGAGGGTCTACACAATCGGTGCAGCCCTACTGTGGCTGAACCTCTATGAGGAGGTGCCCACGTTCATCCGCCAGCAGGTACTCTTCGACGACTACTACCGGGGCCGGTTCTGGGCCAGACACGCCCTGACGATGAGGTCCAGGGGGTTTTCTATCTTCGGCTCCTCTATCTCCTCGACCTGTAGGCTGTCCTTGGGGATGC
>CADCUW010000423.1 GCA_902805985.1 uncultured Rubrobacteraceae bacterium | reverse complement strand
TAAAATACTACATTTGTAGTAAACGTTATTTAATCGGTATTTATGCTCTGGAGGCCACGGATTCTAGAGCTACCGTGACTCTCTGGACGTGAGGAGGGAGATCTGCAGCGGCCTGTCGGCCAGGACCAGGGTGTCGGGGTTGCCGCCGCCGTTGCGGTGGACGAGGAGCATGTAGCGGAAGACCCCGTAGACCACGAACGGGATGCTCGCCATCATGAAGATCTCGTCCTGCCGCTCGTAGACGGTGAAGGTGTAGAGCGTGTAGGCGATGATGGTCGCCGAGATCATGATGTTCATCATCTCGTCCAGGAGCGGCACGGAGTAGTCCCGCAAATTCTTCCGGTGGACGACCGCGCCGTCGCCTAAAGTGGCGAGCTCGTGGCGGCGCTTGGAGAAGCCGAGGAAGAGGGTGAGGAGGCCGGTGCAGACTATGAGCCATGGTGAGATCGGGCTGTTGACGGCCGCCACCCCGGCCAGCGCCCGTATAACGAACCCCGCTGAGATGCTCATTACGTCGAGTATCGCCATGTGCTTGAGGAAGGGCGTGTACACGACCTGCAACGCCAGGTAGGCGAGACCCGCGGCCCCCACCCCGACGTTCACGTAGAAGCACAGCGCGAGTCCCGCGGCCACGAGCACCACCGAGTAGATGACGGCCGCCGGGACCGGGACTTCCCCGCTCGCCACGGGCCTGAACCTCTTGAGCGGGTGCTTGCGGTCCTCCTCCACGTCCAGCACGTCGTTGAAGGCGTAGACCGCCCCGGAGAGCAGGCAGAAGGCGAGGAACGTGAGCAGCGCGTACAGAACGTGGGAAGGCGAGAACATCTTCTCCGCGAACAACACCCCGGCCAGCACGAACCCGTTCTTGGTCCACTGCTTTGGCCGCGCGAGCCGGAGAAGGGAGCCCGCAATACTAATGGAGCCGCCCGCCTTCACGATTGCCGGTTATACCAGATCGGCGCTCCGTCTTCGACGGCGAGCCGGCACGCTTCGTCTATCGCCTACTCCAGCAGGTAGCGTGCCAGCCCGAAGACGTTGTTGTACTGGCCGTTCGTGCTGTTGTAAGCGACGGCCGCACCGCCGACGACCGCCCTGCCGTCTTCGTCTATGTCTACGGCCGCAGCGTAGTCCTCCGTCCCGGGGGAGACGTCGGTGGTGAGTTTGCCGTCGCCCCCGCCGAAGCTCTTGTCGAGCGTGCCGTCCGTCTTGTACCGGGAGAGCGCGAAGCTGATGCCCCGATGACCCTTCAGGAACTTGTTCTGCTCGCCCACGACGAGCAGCTTGCCGTCCACTTGCGTGAACACGATGTCGCGGGCCACGGCATCGCCGACCCCGAAGACGGTTTTCAGCTTGCCGTCGCCCCCGCCGAAGGACTTGGCCAGCTTCCCATCGTCCGCGTACGCGAACAGGACGAACCGCGCCGGCGAGTCCTTCGCGGCGGCGTAGGTGGCCCCGGCCACAACCGCCCGGTCCCCCTTCACCGTGAGGGAGGTCGCGAACTCGTACGTACCCTTCGCGTAGCCCGTCCTCACCTGGCCATCGCCACCCCCGAACCTACCGTCGGACGCGCCATCGGGCATGAAGCGCGTCAAGAAGATGTCGTTCTCGGAGTCCGAACCGCTATAGAAGGAAGCGCCGCCCGCGACCATCAGGCGGTTGTCCGGGAGCACCGCGAGGTCACGGACGTCGGGCCAACCGCCCACACCCTTTATCGTCTTCCCGTCCCCTTCGCCGAAGGCCGGGTCGAGCGTGCCGTCCGGCAGGAAGCGCGCCAGGGCGATCCCGCTCGTACCGCGCGAGTAAGCCCGGCCGACGGCGACGATGTTGGCGCCTTGCATAGCCAGCGCGTTGACCTCTTCCGTGGTGCGCTCGCCGAAGCCGACGGCAACGACGCCGTCTCCTCCGCCGAAGGCCGGGTCGAGCGTCCCATCAGGGAGGAGGCGCGCCACGGCGAACTCCGGATCTGGGTCCTGCGCGTTCCGTATGACGCCGCCCACGATTATGCCGCCGTCTGGCTGGACCGCGAACGCTTGCAAGGCCACGGGACCTGTGGAGGCCAGGCCGTCGCCGCCGAAGGTGTCGTCCAGAGAACCGTCCGGGTTGTACCGAACAACGGGGCCGCCGTACTCCCCCGCCGCCAGTATCTTGCCGCTGCCCGGGAGCACCTCTAAGTGCTCCGCGAGGCAGACAAAGCACGGCTCTGTGCTGACGACCGTTCCGTCGCCGCCGAAGGTCGGGTCCAGGTCGCCCGCCGCGGCCCACGCCGCCCCGCAGGCCAGAAGCACCGCCGACCCCACCGAGACCAGCAGCATAACGCTTCTTCTCATCCAAACCCTCCCCGTCGGAGCGAGGGATACTACGCGGAGATCCTCGCAATGTTACGCGCACCGTATGCCCACAACTCTAGCGGATGACGCACCAACATCATGGTACCAGGGTCCTATCTTTGGGTAGGTTCTCGTCCAGGTTACGTCCCGGATGACCCGTCTACCTCGCGTCTGGCGATCGTCCGTGACCGTGTCGAGCGCGGGGTCCATGTAAGCCCCGTCCCCGCCATCGCCGCAGGAGACGGTGTCCGGCTCTCCCCGGGCGGCGTTCAGGGAGTCGTCGCCGCCTTCACCGAAGAGGTCGTCGGCGTTCACCACCCGGGCTTCCAGGGCGTCTCTGCTCCGGCGCCGCCATCCGTGGTCGGGGTTTCGGACTTCAGGTGTCGTCTCCGGGGGTTAGGGCGTCCGGGCGGAATTGTGGGGGCGGCGCGGTTAAACTTGGCCGGTCATGTTTGGAGAGGATCTCGGATACCGTGGCGCGGAGTGCGCGCGAGGGGTGAGTCGGGCGGCGCGTGGCTGATCCGCGGGGGTCCGTGGTGGCCGAGTGGTTCAGGCTCTCGCGGCCGTTCAGCCTCACGGCGGCGGCTGTGCCGGCCGTGTTCGGGACGGCGCTCGCGTCCGTGGACGGGGCGTTCTCGTGGGGACCGTTCGTGGCGATGCTGCTCGGCAGCCTGCTCATCCAGGCGGCGACCAACATGTTCAACGAGTTCTACGACGAGAAGCGCGGGCTCGACGTGCGGGGGACCGTGGGGATCGCGGGCTCCATCGTCGGGGGGCGCGTATCGGCCCGCCGCGTGCTCTTCGGAGCGCTCTTCCTGTACGTGCTCGCGCTTTTCTGCGGGCTCTACCTGATCTCCGTCGGCGGGTGGCCGATCCTGGTGCTCGGATGCCTCTCCGCGCTCGGGGGCTACCTCTACTCGGCGGGCCCCCGACCCATCGCCTACACCCCCGCCAGCGAACTCGCGGTCTTCGCGTTCATGGGAGTACTCATCGTGGTGATAGCCTACGCCGTTCAGGGCGCGGGCTTCCCGGCCTACGTAATACTCGCGGCTCTCCCCATCGGCGGCCCCGTCGCGGCCATACTCCTCGCGAACAACCTCAGGGACCTGGTCTCGGACCGCAGGGGCGGCCGGCGCACCCTCCCCATAGTCTTCGGCCGGGAGCCGGGGGTGGCCGTATACCGCCTGCTCCTGCTCGAGCCTTACGTGGCGGTAGGGCTCCTGATGGCCTTCGGCGTCGTGCCGCTGACCTGCGCCGTCGTCTACCCGAGCATCTTCGCCGCCCTCAGGCTCTGGGGGGACATAGCCCGCCACTCCACCCCGCGCCGCCTCGACCCCGTCGTCAAGCGCACGGCAGGCCTGCACCTCGTCTTCGGCCTCCTCTACACGGCAGGCATCCTCCTCGGTGGCTGACAGGGACCGCCCCTACCGGGCGGGGTACCTGATCTCGGGCATCGAGGCCGGCCGGGTCTTCGCGGCCCTCCTCGACGTAAAGAGCTTCCCAGAGTGGGCCGTGGGGCTCGGTGGCGTCAGCGCGACGGACGCCGCCGGCCGGGAGACCTCGGAGATAGAGCCAGGAACGACGCTCACGTTCGTGCTGAGGGCCGCGGGCCTCACCCACACGGTGATCAGCGAGATCACCGCCGTCGAGCCGCCCCGGCTGCTCGAGTGGCGCTACGTCAGGGGCGCCACCGGATCCGGCGGCTGGCACGTCGAGGAGTCAGGTCCCAATACCGTAGAGATGGCGCTCTCGACGGACTACGCGGTCAGGCCGGCGTGGCTGAACAGGATCGCCCACCGCCCGTTCTTCCGCGGGCTCACGGAGGAGTTGCTGCGTCGCTCCATCCGCCGCTTCGAGCAACGCCTCAGGTAAACCAGACGAGCCGAAGCCCGTTCCGGGATGCTTCGGAGCGGGCCTCGGCGAGGGTGCTACGGGATCGGCTGCCAGTCGGGATTGTTGTTGCCGTAGCGCGAGCCGGCGATCAGTTGCGGGCGGTTTCCGTCGCCCAGAGGAGCCGCCTTCATGGTGTAGATGCCGTCCCTGGAGAAGGCCAGCCTCTTGCCATCAGGGGACCAGACGGGGTCGCCATACCAGCCTTTCCGGGTCAGGCGGGCCGGCTCCGTGCCGTCGGCGTTCATCGTGTAGATCTCGGGCGTAAAGTCGTGGCTCCTCGGCCGGTCCCGGCCGCTCTCGAACGCTATTTTGGTGCCGTCCGGGGACCAGTTGGGGGCGGTGTTGGCCGATCGGGTGGTCGTGAGGCGCACGGGCTCGTTGGACGGGCCCTCCGGGGATGGGTCCATCACGTAGATCTCCGGCCCCGCGGTCAGCGGGGTGGTGCCCCGCGAGGAGGCGAAGGCAAGACGCGTCCCGTCTGGCGACCACGCGGGGCTATACCCGCCCTTCGCGTCATCGGTGAGGCGGACCTCGTCCGTGCCGTCGGCGTCGATGGCGTAGAGGTCGTAGGTGTCGTAGTAGGAGTAGTAGCCTCCATTATCTTCGCGGTGGTGCTCCACCCTGGTGAAGGCTATCCTCGTGCCGTCGGGCGACCACGTCGGCTCGGCCTCGCCGAAACCCGCGGACTCGGTCAACCGCGTCTTGCCGCCCCCGTCGGCGTTCATGACGTAGAGGTCGGGGAGGCCTTCGCCGCCGAAGCCCCCATCGGTCCCGCTGACGTAGGCGACCTTCTCGCCGTCGGGCGACCACGCGGCGTCCCTGTCGTCGATGGCGTCGTTTTTGGTCAGGTTGATCCTACCGGTGCCGTCAGGGTTTATGCTCTGGATCTCGGCATCTCCAAGCCCGGCGGCATCGTAGGCTATCCTGCCGCTCGTTCCGGGGAACGACGCCTCTACGGGCCCCGCCGTCGCGAGCAACAGGAGCAGCGCCCCAACCGCGAACCCGGGTGCTCTACTCCTGATCATGCGTCCTCCCCGTCCGTCCCGCGCCGCCAGAAGCCCGGGCTTTTGTCCCCTCTACAAGAATCGATTGGATGCTAGCAGCGGGTTGCCCGCGGGTCGTGGTACCGGGGTCCCATCTTCCAGGAAGGGCGAGAACAAATATTGGCGGCGCGCGGGCTACTGCGGCGGGCTAGAGGTCGCGCTCGTTGCCGTTCTCTTCGTGGGCCTCGGGCTCGAACTCTTCCTCGTCGTCCTCGTCGGTGCGGGCAAGCTCGTGGGCGGTGACCTCGGTGGTCGGGTTCACGTAGCGGGCGATGACGATGGAGAACTCGTACATGACGATCAGGGGTACGGCCAGCATGACCATCGTGAACGGGTCCGGCGAGGGCGTTATGGCCGCGGCGAGGATGGTGTTCCCGACGACGGCGTGCTTGCGGTACTTCTTGAGCAGGTTTGCGTCGATGAGGCCGAGCTTCGCGCACACGTAGGTGGCCGCTGGCAGCTCGAAGACTATCCCGCACGCGAGCAAAAAGCGCGTGGTGAAAGCGAGGTAGAACGACGGCGTTATGATGGTCTCGTAGCGTTCGGTGTCCCAGTCGAGCAGGAAGTTCAACCCAGCCGGAAGCACGAAAAAGTAACCGAAGGCTATCCCCGCGAGAAAGAGCGAGGAGGCGAGCGTGATCAGGATGTAGGTCGTCACGCGACCCATCTCGCCGACGGCCGGCGCGACGAAGGCCCAGGCCTGGTAGAGCAGGACCGGGATGCTCAGCACGAAGGCCGCCCAGAGGGCCAGCTTCATGTCGCTAACGAACTGCTCGCCTACGGAGGTGACGAACAGCCTCTGGCCCTGGAACGTGTCGCCGGCGGGCGCGAGCAGGGCATAGAAGAGCGGCTTGCGGAAAAACCACGTAACGATAGCCGCCAGGACAAAGATCGCGGCGACCTTGATGATCCTGGAGCGAAGCTCGCCCAGGTGTTCGATCAGGGTCATCCGCGCCTCGTCGCGCGGGCTCAAGGGCGTTCTTAGACGGCCGGCCATATGGGTTTAGAGGGTCTTCTCTATGGGCCTAACTGCGCTTCTGCTCGGCCTCGACGGTGGCGTCCTCTTCGAGCTTCACCTCATCGTCGGTCTTGGCCTCGGAGGTGGCCCCCTCCTCGTCCTTCTTCTCCTTGTCCTTCTTGTCCTCGAGCTGGCCCTCCTTGGTGCCGGCCTTGAACTCCCGGACGCCGCTGCCGAGGCCGCGGGCGAGCTCGGGGATGCGCTTCGCCCCGAAGAGCAGCAGGATCACGACGAGAGCGATGATCAACTCCATCGGTCCTAGCGTTGGCAATCCGGGGATTAGGGCAAGACTCATATTCCCTCCTGACGGGTGACCCACAAAGTCGTTGTGCACATTATACGCCCTCGGGTGCGGGGCGGATCAAGGCTGTCCGCTGGCGGTGCTCTCCCCACCCTCCAATAACGCCGCGATCCGGTCCTTCACCTGCTCGGCTTCCTGGCCCTCGGGCTCGAGATCCAGGTACCCGTTGTAGTACTTGATGGCCTCGGCGGGCTCACCGGCCTGCTCGTAGCTCTGCCCCGCCTGCAGGTAGAGGTCCTCGTCCTGCCCCTCTTTCTCCGCCGCGGCCCCGAAGGAGTCCCCCGCCTTCGCGTAGAGCTCCTGCTGCTCCTTGGGGTCGACGCCGGCGGCCTGCTGCGCGTAGACGGCCCCGAGCAAGGCCGGTATCTCGGCGTTGTTTGGCACCTTCTCGCGCCCGTCCTGGAGGATCTTGACGGCTTCGTCGTACTGCCCGTTCTGGGCGTACAGGCCCCCGAGGTCCGTTATGGCGTCGGGGTCTTTGGGGTTCTGCTCCAGATCCTTCTTGGCCTCGTCTATGGCGTCCTGCGGGGTCGGTCCCTGGTCAGTCTGCTGCGGCTGGTTCCGGCCCCCGATCAGCTCGAGGAGGTTGTAGCCGCCGCCGCTCATGCCCAACCCGATAAGCACGGAGGAGAGCAAGAAGAACGCCGCGAGGATGATGGCGACCACCGCCATCACGCGGCCGAGCCTCTTGCGGTTCATCATCATGGCGGACTACCCCCAGGAACGTTCAGCTATAGGCGCGATTGTATATCACGTCGCCGCCCGCCACCGTCGCCGCAACTCCCCCATCGGCCGCCGCCTCTAGCATGGCGAGCTCGGGGTCGGACCCGTCCGGGGCGTCCTCGACCACGGCGAAGTCGGCCCATTTCCCGGGCTCCAGGCTCCCGGTCTCGTGCTCCGCGCCGAGGACCCTGGCCCCCTCAAGAGTGGCGAGGCGCAGGCCTGTGGCCCCGTCGAAGCCGTGCAGGCGGACGGCGGCCATCGTCTCCTCGAAAAGGTTCATGCTCGGGCTGCTCCACAGACCATCCGTGCCCATCCCGACCCTGACACCGCTGCGCATCATCTCCGGCACGGGCGAGACGCCGCAGCCGAGGTTCTCGTTCGAGCGGGGGCAGTGGGCGACCGCCACGCCGGAGCGGGCGAGAATCTCTATCTCCTCTTCGCCCACGCCCGTCGCCAGGTGCGCGGCGATGGTCTCGGGCGCGAGGAGCTCGATCCCCTCCGCGTAGCGCACGGGCGAGACCCCAACCCCTCCCCACGCGTTGCTCCCGAAGATGTCCGCGAGCCCGCCGGTCCCCTCCCGGACGAACTCGACCTCCTCGGGGCTCTCGGAGAGGTGGTAGGCGAGGGTCCACCCCATCTCGCGCGTCCGCCGCGCGGCGATGCGGGACGACTCGGGGTCCACCGTGTACGGGGAGTGGACGCTGACCCTGGCGTGGACGCGGTCAGGGAGGCCCTCGTTCATCGCCCTCACCCTGACGATGATGGCCTCCACGACCTCCCCCGGCTCAGCGCCGTCGTAATCGCCGGGGAAGAACTCGGCAAAGACTGTCCCCGCCATCCCGCTCTCCGCGAGCTGGGGCAGGCACTCCCCGTAGGGTGAGGACTCGGCCATGAGGGTCGTCCCCGCCTCGACGGCCTCGCGGGCCGAGTCGCGGGCCGCCTCGGCGGTCCACACCTCCTTCTCCGGCAGGCGCTCTATGAGCTTCGTGAGCCAGCCCGAGAACGTGCCGCCGGGCGGCGCGTCTTTCGTGCGAAAGCCAAGGTGGGCGTGGGCGTTGACGGCGCCGGGGACTATGGTGGAGCCGGCGAAGTTACGAACGGGCACGCCCGGGTTCTCGCGCCGGATCTCCTCGAGCGGCCCGACGGCGGAGATCTTGCCCGCTTCGACCAGAAGCGCCCCGTCCGGGATCGGGGGCGCCGAGACGGGCATCACGGTCCCGGCGGCGAAGATGCCTCTCTCAGGCATCCCTGCCGACCACCTCCGAGGCCACGGACTCCAGAAAGTCCCGCTCCGGGCAGTCGGGGAGCAGGTCGAGGTCGCGCAGGGCGCCCTCGATCTCACCCCGCGCCCACTCCTCGGTCCTCGCGACGGCGTCCGTCGCCAGGACGGCCTCTATCCCGGCCTCGAGCAGTTCCGCCGACGGGGCCGGGTCCGCGAGCACCCGCCGGATGATCCCGGTGTCGCCCTCGCGCATGGCGAAGATAACGGGCAGCGTGACCGTGCCCTCGACGAGGTCTGTCCCGATCCCCTTGCCCATCAGGCCCGGTTTCCCGACGAGGTCCATGATGTCGTCGGACATCTGGAAGGCGATGCCAAGGGCCTGCCCGTAGGTCGCCAAAGCGTCGATCTGCGCGAGCGAGAGCCCGCCTAGAGTTCCGCCCGCCACGCACGCCACCCTGAAGAGCCCGGCGGTCTTCTTCCTGATGTGCTCCAGGTACGCCTCGACCTCGACGTTCGCGCCGTTGGCCCTGTACTGCTCCAGCTCCCCGACGGCGAGCCCCACCGACGCCTCGGCGAAGGCCCGGATCAGGCGCGCGTCCCCTATCCCGGCGAGCTCGGAGAAGGTCTCGGAGAAGAGGTAGTCCCCCGCCGCCGCGGCGACCTCGCGCCCGTAGCGCGCGGCGGCGGTCGGCACCCCGCGCCGGGTCTCGGCCCCGTCCACGATGTCGTCGTGGATGAGCGTCGCCGTGTGCAAAACCTCTATGGCGGTGGCCGCCCGCAGCAGGTCCCCCGCGTCAGGGTCCCCCATCCGCGCCGCCAGGACGAGCAGCAAAGGCCTGAGACGCTTGCCGCCAGAGGTCAACGCTTCCAGGGAAGGCCGCACGAGCGGCGCCGGCGCGCGTTCACCCACGGCCGCCAGCAGGCCCTCGACCTCGTCCACCGTCTCGAACGCCCCGTCCGGCAGGGCGGAGCGGAGCTTACCGGGGTCCGTCGGGACTTCCCGTTCCGCGGTGGAGCGTGATGATGCCGCCCCCGAGCCTGTCCCATGTAACATTTTGTAATCCATTACGCTCCATTATGACAGCTAACTCGTTGGGTGCCACGAACGCTTTCACCGATTCGGGAAGATATGCGTAAGCCTGGGGGTCTCCGGAGATCATCCCGCCCACTTTTGGCACGATCCTGTCGAACCACAGCCCGTAGAACGCGCCGGAGAGCCTATCCGTGGGCCTGGCTATCTCCAGGCAGACGGCCGTCCCGCCGGGCTTGAGCACCCGCGCCATCTCGGAGAAGAGCCCGTCGAGGTCCGGGATGTTCCTCGCGCCGTAGGCGATGGTGGCGGCGTCGAAGCGCGCCGAGGGGACGCCGGCGAGGTCCGTCGCGTCGCCGAGCCGGTACTCGACGTTGGGAGCGGGCCTCTCTTTGGCGGCCCTGAGCATCTCGGCGGAGAAGTCTATGCCGAGGACGGAGCCTTCTGGCCCGACCATCTCGGCCAGCTCGCGGGTCAGGCTGCCGGTGCCGCAGGCGAGGTCGAGGGCGGTATCGCCGGGGCGGAGGCCCGTGGCCCGGATCACCTTGCGGTTCCAGATCCTGTACAGGCCGGCGGTCATGACGGCGTTCAGGAGCTCGTAGCGGCCGGCGATCCGGTCGAACATGTCCCGGACCAGGTTCGCCCGTTCCTCGCCGGTGGGCAGGTTGGTGGTGGCGGTCCGTGATCGCCTAGCCAACGGCTTCACGCAGAGTTCGCACGGAGGCCCTGACCCTCTCCTCCGAGCGTTCGGCGCCCTCGCCGGAGACCACGTCGAGCAACTCGGCCAGGTGGGGCGTCCAGGTCTCGGCCGTGACGTGCTCTCCCGAGGCGATGTGGCCGGCGCCGTCCCGGATCATGCGCGCGGCCACCGCGACGAAGCGGGGTTCGTCGAGCCTGGCGATGGTCTCGACGGAGAGCGCGTACGACTCGTCCCCGACGAGCACGCCGTCATCCGTCGCCCCATCCGGCCCGCCGGCGTAATGCGTGTCGAAGCCCCGCTGCAGGTGCCCGAGCGCCACGGCGACGACCCCGGCCCGCCCGTCATCGTAACCCAGGCCCGCCGCGGCCCCGAGGAACGCCTCCTCCAGCGAGACCTCCGGCGTGCGCCCTACCGTCTCCTCCATCACGCCAGCCTCCCGGCGAACCACTCGCGGGCCGCCTCGAAGGTCTTGTCCAGGTCCTCGTCCGTGTGGGCGGCTGAGATAAAGCCGGCCTCGTACTGGCTCGGCGCCAGGTAGACGCCGCGGGAGAGCATGTGCCAGAAAAAGTCCTTGAAGGCCCCCGTGTCCGACCGGGCGGCGGAGGCGAAGTCCGTGACGGGCCCCTCCGTAAAGAAGATGCTCACCATCGAGCCGACCTGGTTGATCGCGAACGGGATCCCTCCCTGCGAGGCTGCGGCCTCCATGCCGCTCTTCCAGCGCCCGCCGAGCTCTTCGAGACGGTCATGCGTCTCCGGCTCAAGGGCCGGCTTCAGGGTGGCGAGGCCTGCTGCCATGGCGAGCGGGTTGCCGGAGAGGGTGCCGGCCTGGTAGACGGGGCCCGAGGGGGCGACCATCTCCATGATCTCGCGGCGGCCCCCGTAGGCGCCCACGGGCAGCCCCCCGCCGATGATCTTGCCGAGGCACGTCAGGTCCGGCACGACCCCGTAGCGCTCCTGCGCCCCGCCGGGGGCGACCCTGAAGCCCGTCATCACCTCGTCGAAGATCAGGACGACGCCGTACTCCTCGGTCAGCCTTCTCAGGCCTTCGAGGTACCCGTCAGCGGGCGGCACGCACCCCATGTTCCCGGCTACGGGCTCGAGGATGACGGCTGCAAACTCCTCGCCGTCCCGCTCGAAGAGCTCGCGCACGGCCTCGAGGTCGTTGTAAGGGAGGACGGCGGTGTCTTTTGCCGCCCCCTTCGTGACACCGGGGCTGTCGGGGAGGCCGAGGGTGGCGACGCCGGAGCCGGCGGAGACGAGCAGGGCATCGCCGTGGCCGTGGTAGTTGCCGTCGAACTTTAGGATGCGCTCGCGCTTCGTGTAGCCGCGGGCGGCCCGGATGGCGCTCATCGTCGCCTCGGTGCCGGAGTTCGTCATCCTGACCATCTCGATGGAGGGAACCGTCTCGCAGACGAGCTCGGCGAGGTCCACCTCCAGCTCCGTCGGGGCGCCGAAGGTGGTGCCCTTGCGGGCTGTGCGTTCTATGGCCTCGATCACAGCGGGGTAGGTGTGCCCGAGGACGAGGGGCCCGTAGCTCATGACGTAGTCGACGTAGGAGTTGCCGTCCACATCGAAGATGATAGAGCCCTCGCCCCGCTCCATGAACAACGGGTCCCCCCCGACGGACCGGAAAGCCCGCACGGGGCTGTTGACGCCGCCGGGCAGCCTCCTCTTCGCCCGCTCCATGAGCCGGGCCGAGCGGTCCATCGTCAATAAAGTCCGTGCATCCAGGCTCTCGCCGCTACCCTTCAAAACGCGCGAACCCCCTTGTAAGCGTCTGAGAGAAGTGTATTACCCCCGGCCCGCGCCGGTGGTGACAGAGCTTACCCCAACGAGAGGGCGGTATCGACGTAGAAAGTGAAGGCTCTCAGGTTCTGAGGTCTTGTAGAGCGCGGATGCCGCGGACATGCCGCACTTTCGGGCCAATCGCGGCGATGCCTGGCTCCAGGCTGCATACCGCACCCCCAAAACCTGAGAGCCTCCGAAGGAGGCGGCCTGAAGCCTGAAGCCTCAAAGCCTGATCGCTTCAGCCGCCCGCCCCGTCAGCCAGGAGCACCATTCGTCCACGCCCTCGCCCGTCGCGGCGCTGGTCATGATGCGTTCGACGCCGGGGTTGACGGCGTCGAGGTTGCGGAGGAACTTCCCGAGGTCAAAGTGCAGGTGCGGGAGTAGATCGACCTTGTTGACGAGGACCAGGTCGGCCGAGCGGAACATCAGGGGGTACTTGAGAGGCTTCTCCTCGCCCTCGGTGATCGCGTACACCATCACCCGCACGTCCTCCCCGACCTTGAACTCCGCCGGGCAGACGAGGTTGCCGACGTTCTCTATGATGAGCACGTCGATGTCGTGGAGCGGAAGCTCGGCGACGCCCGAGCGGACCATGTTCGCGTCGAGGTGGCACTCGCCGCCGAAGCCCGCGTCGGTGTTGACCTGCACTATGGGGGCGTGGAAGCGCGCGAGCCGGTCGGCGTCGAGCGTCGTCTGCACGTCGCCCTCGAGGACCCCGATCCTGAGCTTCCCTAGCGTCCGGTCCAGGGTGTGCTCCAGCAGCGCGGTCTTCCCCGCCCCGGGCGAGCTCATCATGTTCACCACGAAGTTGCCGGCGCGGCCGAACCGCTCGCGGTTGGCCTGGGCCAGGGCGTCGTTGGCGTCCAGAACCCCTTCCAGTACTACCTTCTTTACGGCGGTGCGGTGCATGGCTGGCCTCCCTCCGGTCGGCGCTTTCAGCTATCAGGTGTCAGCGGTCAGCTTGTGGTCTTCGTGCTCCTCCATCTCCAGCGATTCCACGTAGAGGTCTTCTCCGTGCGTGACTTCCAGGTCCAGCCCTCCGCACGAGGCGCACCGGAGGGGAAATGCCTCCAGGCGGCTCTCGGCGCCACACCTGCGGCACAGGCCGGCGGCGGGAACCGCTTCGAGGACCAGCTCGGCCCCCGCAACGGACGTTCCCTGAGTCACGAGGTCGAAGCTGAAGGAGAGGGCGGAGGGGACGACCTGGCGGAGGTGGCCGACCTTGAGGTAGACCTTCGTGACCCGGCGCCCGTCGGCGTGGCGGGCGGCTATGTCCACGACGTGGCCGG
>CADCUW010000422.1 GCA_902805985.1 uncultured Rubrobacteraceae bacterium | reverse complement strand
GGCGCCCGCGGCGTCCATCAGGCCGGCGAGCTCCGGCCGCGTCCGGCGCTCCGGCCCCATCCCGAGGCCGGCGGCCAGTTGCCGGCGCACCTCAGAGGCGAACGAGGGCAGCCCCGCACACCTCCTCAGCCAGGCGCCCGGGGTCGTGGCGGACCCCGTCCCGGTCATCGCGGGAGAGCACGTCCGCGGCCCGGACCCGCAATCCCATGCCCCGCAGCGCCTCCCCATCGACCGTAACCGGCGCGGCCTCCTCGGCCTCGTAGCGGGCCAGGACGCCGGGCGACAGCGTTCCGCTGTGGACCAGCACGTCCGTCACGACCGGGCCGAGGTGCTCGGAGATCGCCCTGACGTGGTCGGAGACGGCGAACCCGCCCGTCTCGCCCGGCTGGGTCATCACGTTCGAGACGTAGACCACGGGGCCCTCGAAGCGGGACAGGGCCTCCCTCACCCCCCCGCCGAGAAGGGCCGGGATGGTGCTCGTAAAGAGGCTCCCCGGGCCGAGGACGACCAAGTCGGCCTCTTCTAAGGCCCCGATGACCCCCGGCGGCGCCGGCACCCCCTCGGGCTCGACGGCGACCCGCGAGACCCTCTTGCCCACGTCGTGCACCACCGACTCGCCGCGGGTGACCGTCCCGTCCGCGTAGCGCACGACGAGGGTCAGGCTCCGCTCTGCCGCCGGGTAGACGTGGCCCTTGATGCGCAGGAACCTCGCGGCCTGCTCAACTCCCTCGCAGAAGCCGCCCGCCATGTCCGCGAGGGCGGCGATGATGATGTTGCCGACGCTGTGGTCGTTCAGGTCCCCAGGCGCCTCGAAGCGGTAATTGAAGACCTCGGCAAGCCTCTTGCGCCCTGCGAGCGCGACCAGGCAGTTCCTCACGTCGCCCGGCGGCGCGACGCCGAGCTCCTGCCGGAGCCTGCCGCTCGAACCACCGTCGTCGGCCACCGTCACGACCGCCGTCAGATCTCGCACCCGGTCGCGCAGGCCGCTCAGGAGGACCGGCAGACCGGTCCCCCCGCCGAACGCCACGACCCGGAGATCCTCGACCCTATCCATCGGCGGCCAGTATACCCGCTGCCCGGGCGCCGACCCGCGAACCGTCCCTCCTCAATTCGGGCTCCGTACAAAAATCCGCAGCATCAGCGCGAGGCTGGTCAGCACGGGGCCCGCCGCCCATGTTGTCGTAGGGATAGGGGCCGCTGATGATCCAGACGTAGCGCTCGTATCTACCGTGGATCCACCACCCCAACAGGACGGGGCTCGCCAGGAGAATCGTCCCGAGCCCCAAAAGCGGGGAAGAGAAGAGATCACCGAGCACCCTCCGCAATGGTCTACCCTGACATCCCCTCCCGGCCGTGCGGTCCGGAGAAGTCGAGTATCGGACCCATCGGCACGATGCGCGTCGGGTTGACGGACTCGTGGCTGCGGTAATAGTGCTTCTTTATGTGCTCCATGTTGACCGTCTCGGCGACGCCGGGGTACTGGTAAAGGTCCTTGAGGTAGCCCCACAGGTTCGGGTAGTCCACGATGCGACGGAGGTTGCACTTGAAGTGGCCGTGGTAGACCGCGTCGAAGCGGACCAGCGTCGGGAACATGCACCAGTCGGCCTCCGTGACGCGGTCGCCGCAGAGGTAGCGACGCGAGCCGAGGACATTCTCCCAGTGTTCCAGGGCCTCGAAGAGGTCCGTCACGGCCTCCTCGTAGGCCTCCTGCGTGGTCGCGAAGCCTGATCGGTAGACGCCGTTGTTGATCGGCTCGTAGATGGCGTCGATGGTCGCGTCGATCTCCCCGCGCAAATCGTCCGGCGCGAAATCCACGTCCGCCGTGGCGATCCCGCCGAACTCCGTGTCGAGCATGCGGATGATCTCGCGCGACTCGTTGTTGACGATCGTCTCTTTATCTCTGTCCCACAGGACCGGCGTCGTCACGCGGCCCGTGTACCCCGGGTCGGCCTTCGCATAGACCTCGCGCAGGAAGTGGGCCCCGTTGACATCATCCGGGATGACGCCAGGTTCGTCGTAGAAGGCCCAGCCGTCGTCGCCCATAAACGAGCCGACCGCCGAGAGGCCGACGGCGTCTTCGAGGCCCTTGAGCCTGCGCAGGATCGCGGTCCGGTGCGCCCAGGGGCAGGCCCACGCGATATACAGGTGGTAGCGGCCAGCCTCCGCCGCAAAATCCGTGCCGCCGCCGGAGGAGATCCAACCGCGAAAGCTCGTCGTCGACCGCATAAAACGGCCGTTCTCCCTCGGTATGTCCTCCTCGGTCTTCCACGCTCCATCGACCATCATGCCGGACATATGGCCTCCCGATTCAAGGTTTTTGGTTTCCAGGCCCTAGGTTACAGGTTTTGCCCGAAACGAAACGTAACCGCGCTCGCCCACGTCTTACGGCACACGCGGAGACACGATGGGTATAGCGCGCCGGGAGACCGGGTCTGGACCGTGTGATACCTGGAACCTGGAGCCTTTTGCCTATCGATCCACGTCCCGGTGGCGGACGAAGAGGTCTACGCCGGTGATCTCCTCTCCGAGCCGCCGGGCGAGCTCCTCGACGATGGCGACGGAGCGGTGGCGGCCACCCGTGCAGCCGATGCCGAGCGTGAAGTACGTCTTGCCCTCGGCGTCGTAGCGCGGGATCAGGAAGGAGAGCAGGTCTGATGTCTTCTCCAGGAACCTCTGGCAGTCCTCGGAGCCCAAGACCGCGTCCCTGACCGGCGCGTCGTGGCCCGTGAGCGGCCGGAGGCTGGGGTCGTAGTGGGGGTTCGGGAGGAAGCGCACGTCGAGGAGCGTATCCACGTCCAACGGCGTGCCGTGCTTGAAGCCGAAGGAGATCAGGGACAGGGTCAGCCTGCTGGAGAAGGATTCGGCGAGCTTCTTGAAGCGGAGCCTGGCGTCGAGCGCGGAGTAGCCCGAGGTGTCCACGATCAGGTCGGCCATCTCCCTCAACGTCGAGAGGTCCTGCCGCTCGCTCCTGATGGCCTCGAGCACGTCGCCGTTTCGCGCGGCGGGGTGAGGCCTGCGGCTCTCCTTGTAGCGCCTCACGAGGCTCGGGTCGTCCGACTCGATGAACAGGATCCTGTGGTCCCACCCCTTCTCCTGCTCGACGGCCTCCAGGCTCCGCTCCAGCTCCTCGCCGAAGTACCGCCGCCCCCGCGTGTCCATCACCGCGACCACGCCGTCAGGCCCGCCATCGCCCTCGCCCGTTGCCTCCATCACGGCCGGCACCATGCGTGGCGGCAGGTTGTCCACACAGTAGTACCCCGCGTCCTCGAAGGCCTGCAGGGCGTTCGACTTGCCAGCCCCCGAGAGCCCGGTGATGATGACGATCCGGCGCCTGCCGGAAGACGCGGCCTCCTCGGCCGTCGGAGCCTCCTCGCTCAAACCGCCCCGATTCGCCTATCCGATAGGAAAAGAAGCATCTCGAACAATCACAGTAGCACCGGAAAACGAACCCTGCAACGGAAGTCCGTATATTTAACGGAGAGGTTACAGGCATCAGCTCTCAGGTTTTGGGCGTGGCGACTATCCGTCCGACGCGCACGCCCTTGAATAGCCGGGGCCGCGCATCCCAGAACCTGCGTACCGACTTCGGAGAGGGCCCCTTCCGGAACGTACGGTGAACAAGCTTTCGCTGGGTCGCCTGCGTCAACCTATCAACCCTGTGACGCCCTCGTACGAGAAACAAGGCCCAAAGATCAGCTACCCGGCCGTCACCATCACCCGGGTGTGCCGCTCGAGCCAGGTTGCCGCCGCCTTCGGCGGTCCGGCCACCCCCGGTGCGGCGTCGCGGCGTATGCCAGTACGGGAGGCAGCACGAGCGTCTGTGTGGCCAACACGTAGATCGGGTACAGCCCGGCACTCGCCGCGCGGTTCCGCTTCGCCGATGACGCCGATAGCGCCCATCGGGGCGGTGGCGCATCGGGGTCCTCCTTCCGCCATTTCTTGATGGCCGTGACTAACGATAGTATGCCGACGAGCAGTAGCAGCGTGGAAACGCTGAGCCTCTGGCCGTCTTCGGGCCCCGGGGCCCGCTCCCGGAGACGGAAGATCCCGCGGCTTACGGGACCTACCTCACCGGCAGCTCACTTTCTTGTCTCCGGGGTCCGTCCTCCTGCAGTAGTCTTGGCCCGTCCCGCCATACGCTTCATCATTCCCCCGCACCTTATCTTCGGTGTCGAGCCTGTC